>CAZWGW010000040.1:0-341 GCA_964633565.1 uncultured Planctomycetaceae bacterium | reverse complement strand
CCATTTTCCTGGATGAAATCGGCGATATGAGTCTGCCCCTGCAGGCCAAACTCCTGCGGTTGCTGGAAGACGGTCAGATCCAGCGGGTCGGCGACAACCGCTCGATTCAGACCGACGTCCGTGTGATCGCCGCGACCAACCAGAATCTCGACCTGCGCGTGAGCGAGGGACAATTCCGGCGCGATCTGTTGTTTCGATTGAATGGATTCACGATTCGTCTCCCGAGTCTGCGGGATCGACTGGAGGACCTTCCACCTCTGGTGGAGTACTTCATCGCCCGGTTCCGGCATCAACTCACAAAGCCGACGGTGACGTGTACCGACGCGACGATGGCTGCACTG
>CAZWGW010000039.1:0-18578 GCA_964633565.1 uncultured Planctomycetaceae bacterium | reverse complement strand
TCGACGTCGGCCGTGGCAGGCGGCCGACGGTCCGGGTGCAGGGTTGAACCCGCCTGTCGCTGATTGTCCACACCACCTTCTTTCTGCCCGCTGGCGCGGACGCCGGGCGCATGGAAAGAAGGTCTCTCATGCCGCAGTCTCTTCCGCTCCGGGCCGACCTCGAATGGCTCAGAAAAACCTGTAAGCAGCGCCTGGCGGCGCTGCGCGCCACGGACCCCGGCGCGAAACCCAGCAACGTGCAGCTCGCGGTGGCCCGCGAATACGGTTTTGCGAGTTGGCGAGAACTCAAGACGCACGTGGATCAGGTCCAGCAGGCGCTGGAGCCTCTGGCCGACTCCGTGCGGCGCGCTGCGGATCGGCACGTCCCGCCCGATGATCCTGATCTGGCCCGGCTGCTGGCGGCGGCAGAAGCGGGTGAACTGTCGACCGTGACGGAACTGCTCGGGCGGCGGCCGGAACTGGCGCGGGCCCACGGTCCGGACGGCCAGACGGCGCTGCACGTGGCGGCGCAATGCAACGACAATCGCCTGGCGGCGTACCTGCTCTCTTGCGGCGCGGACCCGGAGGCGAAGTTTGGGGTGTCGGGGCACACGGCGCTGTCGTGGGCCGTCACGTGCAGTGCGTTCGCATTCGCCGAGACGCTGGTCAAGCTGGGGACAAAGCCGGACCTGTTCTGCGCGGCGGGGATCGGCGCGGTTGATCACGTCCGGGAGTTCTTTGATGAGGCCGGGGTATTGCGGCCGTGTGCGTCCCGTAGCGGCAGTTCGCGGCTGTCGCCCGATGGATCGCGACTCCCGTGTCCTCCGACGACGCCGGGCGAACAGGTCTCGGATGCGCTGTACATCGCCTGCCGGAACGCCCACGTTGACGTTGTCCGGTTTCTGCTCACGAAGCAGCCGGACCTGTCGTTCCGGGCTTTCATGGGCGCCACGCCGCTGCATTGGGCCTGGTTCGGCGGCTCGCGCACGGTCGTCGACCTGCTGCTGGAGGCGGGAGCCGACTCGACGGTGCGCGATCAGACGCTGCACTGCACGCCGCGCGCGTTCGGGATCTGTGCGCCCGCGAACTGGGGGTTCGCGTTCCTTGTGCGCCAGCGGCTGGCCGAGGATCCGTCACGACCATCATCAACTGCGATACTCATCCGGCAGGTGGCGCTCCAGGTCCATGCTGTCGTGCAGCACTCGGCCGATTTCAATGCCGCCGTCCCTGCGAATACGAAACAGGAGAACGTGGCGAGGTCGCTTCACTCGGCCCGTAACGGCACCGCTCCGCCGTTGACTGTGTGACAAATGATACGTTCGGACATTCGGAGCGATCTCGGGTCGATGATTGCTGCCACCTCTCTCGGGGGTGGCCGCGACGGCCCGGATCGCCTGCTCCAACAGTGCTTCGTAGCGGCGCCTCGCTGCGGCGCCGAATTGCTCATGAGAGCGGAACAGGATCGCCTCAATATCGCGATCAGCCGCCCGCGAGATGATCGCACGGGGCATCAAATCACCGGCCATTCCTTCGCGACTTCGCGCGTTTTTCCGCGCGCCGGCCGACTCCGGCGATATATTTGGAGAGTTGATCCGCGCCGTCGATCTCGATGCCCAGACCCTGGTCGATCTGGTCAAACCCTTCGGCCGCGAGAGAACGCAGCAGGGCGAGTTTCTGCTGTTCCTCGCGCGATTGCTGCTCGAGCAAATGCAGCCCCGCACGGAGTACCTCGCTGGCGTTTCGGAAGCGACCGGCACGAATCTGGTCGGCGACAAAGCGGTCGTAATGGATTGTCAGATTGATATTTCGAGTGGGCATGTCGGCTGCTCCTGCGAGATCAGCGAACCAGCACGGCAATGTAGCAGGGTTGGCAATTTTTGCCAATCCGTTTTGCGTGCTTGACTGATTTTAAAAGGATCGCACTTGTCCGCACGGACACAGTCAGCGAGAATTCGCATCGCGGTCGGTTGATCTGTTTGACCCACCGTGTGGAGTCTACACCCCATGTCCTCGTCGCACGACCACTTCGCCTCCCTTCTCACGTCGCGCCGCCGTTGTCTGCAGGCGCTGGCGGCGGGGACGATCGGCTGGCAGTGGGCGCCGCGCCTGGGTCGGGCGACAGAGCAGGGGACCGGTCCCGGCAAACCGCCGATCCGCTCCTGCATCCTCATCTTTCACTACGGCGGCCCGAGCCAGCTGGAGACGTTCGATCCCAAGCCCGACGCGCCGGCCGAAGTCCGCGGCGAGTTTGGCGTCATTGGCACACGCGTCCCGGGAGTGCCGATCAGCGAACACTGGCCGCTTACGGCGCAGGTGATGGACCGGATCGCGCTCGTCCGCAGCGTGCATCATCCGATGCGAAACCATAATTCCGCGGCGGCCGAAGTCCTCACCGGACGCACGCCCGCGGGGGGCGACCAGGAACTGCTGGCCGACGAGGCGCGGTCGTATCCGACGCTCGGCTCATCGATTGCGTACGGACTCGGCCCGCGGGCCAACCTGCTCCCGTACGTGGCGCTGCCGTACACCATGTACAATGTCGTCCAGTTGCCGGGGCAGACGCCGGGGTTGCTCGGCGGTGCATACGACCGCTTTCAGGTGCAGGGGGACCCGAACGCGCCAAACTTCCGGATGTCGGCCCTCGATCTGCCGGGAGAGCGCAACTCCGCGGCGCTGCCGGCCCGTGAGGCTCTGCTGAAAGAACTGGATGTCTCCCCCGACCGGCTGCACACAGTCGCCATGCAGACGTACCAGCAGCGGGCGCTGGAGCTGA
This sequence comes from uncultured Planctomycetaceae bacterium, assembly GCA_964633565.1. Taxonomy (GTDB): domain Bacteria; phylum Planctomycetota; class Planctomycetia; order Planctomycetales; family Planctomycetaceae; genus CAZWGW01. The sequence continues at coordinate 15,826 of CAZWGW010000039.1, read as the reverse complement.
TCGCGTCCGATGACGTACGGCGGAGTTTCGACGTGTTGCAGGAGCGCCCCGAAACGCGGGACCGCTACGGCCGGCACCTGCTCGGTCAGAGCACGCTCCTCGCGCGGCGGCTGGTGGAGTCGGGCGTCAACGTCGTGGCGGTGTTCGACGGCCAGCACAACGGGCAGGAGGCCAACTGGGACAGCCACCAGAACCTGTTCCCGCGGCACCGGCAATTGATCCCGCCGGCCGATCAGTCGCTGTCGGCACTCATCGTCGACCTCGAAGAGCGCGGGCTCCTGGAGTCGACGCTGGTCGTGTCGCTCGCGGAGTTCGGCCGAACGCCCAAAATCAACTCCAGCGCCGGGCGCGACCACTGGCCGGACTGCTTTACGGTGGCACTCGCGGGGGGCGGCGTGCGGGGTGGGGCGGTGTACGGCAGCAGTGACGCGATTGCGGCGTATCCCGATCGCGACCCGTGCACCCCGGCCGACATCGTGGCGACAATCCTGTGGCGGTTCGGGATCGATCCGATGCGGGAGATGCACGATCAGACGAACCGGCCGTTCCGATTGGCGGAGGGGGAGCCGCTGGGGTCGCTGTTTGGGTGATTGAGCGGGATGGGGGCCGAGACGGTCGTCGACTACTCGCTGCGGTTCAAGCGGGACTACGGTCCCGGCACCTGGGTCTGCGGCTATGCGGACGACATGATCTCCTACATCCTGTCGCGCCGCGTGTGCGAGCAGGAGAGCTATGAAGGGGGCTGGAGCCTGTACGAATACCGCTGCCCGGCGTTCCGCTGGGCGGGGGACATCGAAGAGCGGATTGCGGGGGCGGCGCAGCGGGTGGTGGGGCGCGTGCGCTGAGGTCTCAGTTCGTGATTCTCTGCACACTCACGACGGCGAAGCCGCGACACGCAGCAGCCAGCAACTCTGCGGGTTTATTTCAGAACTGAATATCGCATTTGGGCAGTTGCGACCTCAGTTTCTGGACGCCAGCATCCGTGACCTGTGTGCCCGTCAATGACAGTTCATGCAAGCTCGTGAGGGAGTTCAAATGTTGCAGGCCCAAGTCCGTGACCTGCGAGTTGTCCAGCGAGAGTTCTTCCAGTTTGGTCAGTCCACTCAAGTATTGCAGGCCCGCGTCTGTGACTTGAGTGTTGCGTGCAACCACACCGGAATCGCTGCCTCCGTATCAACACGGCCCCGAGCTGCTCGAAATACCGAATAGCCGCCTGCCGCTGATGCACGCGCCATCCGAACCAGCCGCACACCGCCACCAGACTCACCAGCAGCAGCAGCGCCGACAGGCAGCCGGGCGACGCCAACCGGTGGCGGGACTGCGCTGGAATCTCGGTCATTTGCGACCCCCTTTGCGTCCGCGGGCCACGACATTCGGCCGCAGCGACCGCCGTTCCAGCGCTGCCTGCGTCCGCTCCAGTTCGGCCGCCAGCGTCTGCTCATCGGGGAGCGCCATCCGGTACTCGGCCGCGAGCACCTTGTCCGGCAGGCGGTCCAGTGTGTAACGCGCCACCGAGTGGTTGTGCTGCGCGCACAGGATCAGCCCCACCGGCGGGTTTTCCCCCGGGCGCGTCCAGTGCTCGGCCGCGTAGCCCAGGTACAGCAGCATCTGCCCCACGTCGGCGTGTGTGAACCGGCCGACCTTGAGGTCGATCACCACCAGGCAGCGGAGCGTGCGGTGAAAGAAGACCAGGTCGACGCGGTACCACTCGTCTTCGACGCGCAGCCGCTTCTGCCGACCGACGAAGGTGAAGTCGCCCCCCAGTTCCAGCAGGAACGACTCCAATTGGCGGATGAGTCCCTCTTCGAGTTCGGTCTCTGAGTACTCGTCCTTGAGGCCGAGGAATTCGAGGACGAGCGGGTCCTTGATCTCCTCTTCGGGGGTGAGCATTTCCCCCGCGCGGGGCGCGGCCCCTTTCCTGAGCATGGCCCCCTTGTTGCGGGAGGCGAGTGTGCGTTCGTAGAACAGCGTGCTGATCTGCCGGTCAAGCTGCCGCACACTCCAGCCGCCGCGGAGGGCTTCGGTCTCGTAGAAGCGGCGCGCCTCGGGCTTCTCCACTTTGAGCAGGCGCACGTAGTGCGACCAGGGGAGGGGGAAGCGGCGGGCGAGCGATGGGAGGGCGAATTTGGCAGACGGTGTCTGCAAAATCTCGCCGCCCACGCATTGCGCTGAGTTTAGGGGCGGAGTCGGCTCAGCCCCAGATTTTCGTGACAGTGCCTCGGAAATCTGGGGCCCGACCAATTTCCGAGACGGTGTCTCGGAAATCACGTCCTCTGGATACGTGTGGTAAAAGCGCCGCATCAATTCCAGGTTGTCGCACGAAAACCCGCGGCGGAACCGCTGTGTCAGGTCATCTGACAGCCGCCTCACCAATTGACTCCCATAGTCGGCTCTCTCCGCACCCTTCTGCTCAAACTCGACGATCCGCCGGCCAATCTCCCAGTAGGCAGCGGTCATGACGGCGTTCACCGCGCGGGCCGAAGTCCGGCGGGCCGCCTCCAGCACATCGACCATGCCGGCCAGCACGTCGTCGTAGTCGGTCGCGACCACCGAACGGTTGCCGACAAGTCCAGAGTTCTTCCGGGATCGTCGTTTCATGCCCTGTTCCCCACCGGTTCCGCGTCATTGCCTCATCGCGTCAATCGCGCAGGCGAGGTGCCTGTGCTGCGTCGCCGCCGCCAACTCGTCCGTCCCCGGTAACTTCATCTACGACATCTCCCCGTACACCGGGCACAACCGCAGGTCTCCCGACAGGAACGACGCCAGAAACTGGAGACCTGCGGTCGAGTCCACGGCGGGGTCAGGAGACCCGCGCCGAACCGAAGCACAGTTACAATTCAATGGAACCACCCGGCTGCAGCACGACCGGGCTCGCCGACGTCTCTGCGCGCACGCGCTCCGCCCACGACCCACCATCCTGCGCGATGAGCGGCCACGTGTTGTAGTGGTCCGGGACCACCTGCTTCGGCCGCAGCAGCTTGACGGCCGACAGTGCGTCGTCGGGTCCCATCGTGAAGTTGTCGCCGATCGGGAGGATCGCCAGGTCGAGGTCTTCGACCGCGAGGTGGTGCATCTCCGCGAACAGGGCCGTGTCGCACGCGTGGTAGATCGTCGCATCCGGAAGCCGCAACAGTAATCCGCACGGGTTGCCGCCGTACGAGCCGTCCGGCAGCCCGGAGCTGTGGTGGGCGATCGTGAGTTTGACGGTACCGAAATCGAAGGCGTGCGCCCCGCCGGTGTTCATGGGGTGCGTGTTCCTGATCCCCTGGCGGCCGAGCCATTCGGTGATTTCGTAGTTGGCGATGACGACAGCGCCGGTCCGGTTTGCGATCGCAACCGTATCCCCCACGTGGTCTCCGTGACCGTGCGAGACGATGATGGCGTCGGCCCGGACGGCGTCGGCCGTTGTGGAAGCGGCGGGGTTACTGGTGAGGAAGGGGTCGATCAGGATCGACCGGCCTGCGGATTCGATCTGGAATGCGCCGTGGCCGAGCCAGGTGACGGTGGTGGGCATGGTGCGGGGTCTCGGTTCCGACCGCTGTAATGGACGCCGGAACGAGTTTATCGCGGGCGGGGCGCAGCAGCGAGCGATGAGGAGATGAGGGAAGAGGGGATGAGGCGTGGCGGAAATGGAGCACCGCGCCCTCAAGGCGCCGCCACAACGATGTCGTCGAATCGCACTTCGCGTTTTTCCGCGCGGGGCAGGGCCAGCGGGCCCCAATCGACATCTTCGCGCGTGTGCAACCGTTCGGCGAGTTGCCGATAGAGTTCCTGCCGCTGCACGATTTCGTCGGCCACCTCTTCCAGCGGCCGGGGGCCGCGTTCCAGGCAGATCGTGATGCCGTTCGTCTTTCCGGGAATGAGTGTCGCCGATTTGCAGGCGGCAAAGGCCTCCTGAAGTTGACGAGGTTCCACGGAGTCCGGCACGAGCACGAGCAGTCGTTCCTGGGCCGTCAACGATTCCGCGCGCCGTTCCTGGATGAACTCGTTGACGAGCTGCGCACAGGCCGTTTCCAGCCCGCGACCGGCCTCGCGGGCCGATTCCTCAATGAGGAGCTGGGTCGAGCGCCGGATGTGGTCCAGCACTGCGCGGCGCGCCACGCGACGCAGCGACGCCGCGAGCGTGTGCTGCAATTGCCCGTGGAGGCCGAGGTAACGCTGCAGCTTCTGCTCGCCCGTGAACACAGTCTGGTTGAACTCCCTGGCGACGGTCCGTGCGATCTGTTCGCGGTCCTGATGCAAGGCGTCGCGGATGTGCTGGTCGTACGCCCGTGCAGCGGGTCCGGCATCGCGGGGTACAGCCGAGGATGCGTCGGTCGAGGCGGGGAGCCTGGGGAACTCGGCTGCCAGTGAGTTCAGGTCTCGCGACAAATGGTTCAATTGTTCGACCAGGTCGGAGATCGGAGCCTCGACCAGGTCAAGGAACGGCTGGAGCACGGCCAGACGCGCCGCATCGAGACGGGCGGCGGCGTAGGCCGCCAGGTCGTCGGCGAGCGGTGGACGGGCTTCTGCGGTCCGTTGCCTCCGCAGCCACGCGAATCTCGGCGACTTTGCCGGGGCAGGGTCCGTCGACAGTTCGGCGATCCGTCCCGACAGTCTGGCGCGGAGTGCCCGTTGCTGTTCGCCGAGGTCGCTGCGCAGGCCCTTGAGTCTCTTCGAGACGGATTCGGCGGCCGTGTGCGCGGCCTGGACCCCGGCCTCGGGATCGTCGACCAGCGCGCGGACGCGGGCCACGAGTTTGCGGCTGACTTCCGGAGCGTGGGCGGCCAGGCTGTTACGAATGTGCTCGCGCCAGGGGGTCGGCTGCGGCTTCTCATCAGGCGACTCCGCGGATTCGCCCAGAAGACGGTCCAGCATCTGCTCGGCCGTGTGCACCGCCTGGGCGCGTGCCTCGCCGCGGACGTCGCCGGCAGGACAGTGTTGCGCGAACAGCCGCCGCAGAAAGTCCGGCTCCGGACCACCCCAGACCTGTTCGGCAATGCCCCGCGCCAATTGCTGCAGCGCTGCCGCAGCGAGGCCCTCCGCCTGGAGCCATTCGCCGGCGCGGGTCTCGGACGGATCGGCCTGTTCCACGACGGGCCGCTCCTCCGATTCAAGCAGGGCGACGGGATTGGGCGGCGCGACGGAGACCGGGGCGGGCGGCTGCGTGGGACGACCGGTCTGCCACAGTGCGACGACGTCGCGGCAGGCCTGCTCGATGCATTCCGTGACGTCGTCGCTGTCTGAGCGGTCAAGTCGGCAGACGTCGAACGAACGGATCAGCACCGTGGAGGGACCGTCCGGCGTCAGGCCTTCTTCCGCATGGCGGGCCGCGTCGACCACCAGCTTGGCCGGTGTGGCCGTCGTGCAGAAGAGGTACTCGGCAATCCGCGCGGCGGCGGCGGTCCAGACCGGCGCGTCGACGGCCGTACCGAGGTTGAGCAGATAGGCCGCGCCAAATGTGCGATTGTCGCCGTGAAACGACGGGGCTTCGATGGCTTTTTCACCGGGGTAATAGCGGCCGGGGCTGCTGTAATGCCCCAGTTCCGAGAGTGTGGCATACGCGTTGGCGACGGCCTTGTCGCGGTCGGCGGCCGCGTGCGGGGCCGAGTGCAGCAGGAAGGCCAGCACGTCCTCGTCCGAACAGCCGCGTTTCTTCAGTTCGCCGCGGACGGTGTAGGCGAGGTCAAGCAGGATTCCGCTCCCGGTGGCGCCCGAGATTGAGGCGACGAGCACGACGCGCACGTGCCCCTGTCGAAACGGGAGCCCGCTGGCGGTGGCGGACTGTGCGATATTGTCGGCCGAGGCGGCCTTGGCGAGTGCAGTGCGAATCGAGACGATCGCGCGGCGGCCGTGGTCCACGAGCGCCAGCCGTCCCAGGGGGCGGTAGCCTTCGGTGGACAGCGACCGGGGCATGTTATAGAGCCAGCGGCGGTGCAGCCACCGGTTGAGCCCCGACTCGCGGAAGCCGTAGTCCTCGGGACGGCGCAGCGGCAGCGCGACGACGTCGACTTCGGCCCAGGCGTCCTTGTCGCGGATGAGGGAGTTGATCTGTTTGCCGTCGGTGTCCAGCAGCACCATCTGGAACGCGGGCACATCCGCGAGTCCGCCAAACGAGTCGCTGATCCGCCGTCGCAGTTCCTGCAGGACCAGCCCGCCGGTGGCGCCGATGCCGATGAACAGCGTGGGGACAAAGCCGGTGCCGGGAATCGCGCCGGAGCGTCGCGACGATGAATCGGTGCTGCGCGGCATGGGCCGGACGGCGGCTTCGATCGCGCCGAGGACGGGGTCGGGGGCGGTCCTGGGCAAATCCCCGCTGGGCCAGAGGGCGCTGAGGCCCGCAGAGTCCGTGCTGTCGCCGCCGCTGCGGGACGGCGCCGGGAGGTCGACCGAGACTGTCTGGGTCCGGAACGGCACCGACGGATGAGGCGGTGATTCGGCGACCGGTTCCGACGGCTCCGGCAGATCGGGCGGGGCTGAGGCGAGACTGGAGATCAGCTCCACACAGCTTGGGAAGCGCTCGCTCGGCACCTTGGACAGCGCGCGGGCGATGATCGGCCGTTCCGGACGCGACAGGAGCGTGAGCCGCGGCACGCCTGCCAGGTGTTCACGCGCGAGTTGAGCCGACGTTGCGCCTTCGAACGGGAGTTCCCCGGTCAGCATGTGCTGATAGACGATCGCGAGGCTGTACTGGTCGCTCTGCCGCGTCGGCTTGCCTTCGAACAGTTCCGGCGGTGCGTAGGTCGGAGTCAACCCGCTGACGAGCGACGCGCCGCGTTCGTAGATGTTCTTGAGCAGCCCGAAGTCCCCGAGCTTCAGGCGATTGCCCACGACCAGCAGGTTCTCGGGTTTGATATCGAGGTGCTGCAGCGAATATTCCTCGTAGATGTAGTCGAGGGCGTCTGCGGCGTCGCGGAGGAGGGCCAGCAGTTTCTCGCGGGGGATGCCGGGCAGGCCCTTGTCGCGGCTCTTTCGGAACAGGTCCCGCAGGCTGCTGTCGGCGAGTTCCGTGACGATGACCAGTGTGCCGGCGACGATTTCGATCCGCTCGATGGAGAGGATCAGCGGGTGGCGGACGTCCTTGATCCGCTGCAGCGCGCGCAGTTCGCGCTCGGCGCGGTGGGAGTCGATTCCGGCGTGGACGATCTTGATGGCCTTGGAGAGTCCTCCCGGGGCCTCCGCCTTCCAGACCTCGCCGAACCCGCCGCGCCCGATCAGTTCGCGCGTGAAGTAGCCGGCGATCGGCTCGCGCGGATCGAACGTCGAATCGGTAGGATGCGGGGAGGACATGCGGGCCACGCCGGGCGGCGCCGTCGGGATTTGCGCTGATCAGCAGAAAACAACAGACGAATCGCTGGTCACGCCTTCAGGACCATGGAGAAGTAGCTGCGGGCGACGATGTCGAAGTACTCCGGCCGGACCTCGAGCGGCAGGTTCTTGTAGCGGCAGTAGCTGCGGACCTGCTTGAGCAGGTCGCGCGGATGGCAGCGGCGTTTGGCCCGGCCGACGGTGGTGTAGTGCGTCTGCAGCAGGTAATTGATCACGTCCTTGCGGTACTCGCAGCCGAAGCTGGTGCAGTACAGCTTGAACAGGTGATGGAACTCCTCGTCCGACGGGTCGTCCATCTCGATCTTGTAGGGGATGCGTCGCAGGAAGGCTTCATCCACAAGATCCTCCGGGACGAGGTTGGTGGAAAAAATGATGAGCTGTTCGAAGGGGACCTGGATCTTCTTGCCGTTGGCCAGGGTGAGGAAATCGCGCTGCGACTCCAGCGGGACGATCCAGCGGTTGAGGAGGTGGGCGGGGGAGACGCGCTGGCGGCCGAAGTCGTCGATCAGGAGGCACCCGCAATTGCTCTTGAGCTGCAGCGGGGCCTCGCTCACGTTGCCCCCCTGGCGGTAGCTGATTTCCAGGTCTTCCAGGGTCAGTTCGCCGCCCACGACGACGGTCGGCCGCTGGATCTTGACCCACCGCGAGTCGCAGTTGTCGGATTTGACGGGGAGCCGCTCGTCCGCCACGGCCGGCCGATGGAACTGGGGGTCGAAGAACTTGATCAACTGCCCGCTTTCGAGGATGGCGTGGGGGACCCAGATGTGCTGCCCGAAGCACTTGGTGAGGTGGATCGCCAGCGTGGTCTTGCCGTTTCCGGGAGCGCCGTACAGGAACAGCCCCGCGCCGGAGTTGAAGGCGGGACCGATGCTTTCCAGCAGTCGCGGCTCGACGGAGATGCCGCGGCAGGCTTCGCGCAGCCGCTGTTCATTGGGGGCCTCGTTCGCGATGGACTGTGCTTCCACCGAGAGGATGTAGTCGGTGAGCGTGACGGGCGCCGGTCCGACGTAGGCCGACTCCCGCTGCAGCAGGTGGGCCTGCGTGCGGCCGGATTCGGTGAGCGTGTATTGAAAATCGTTAAAGGTGGTGCCGTTGGAATGGACGACGAGCTGCCGCCGCCGCAGCGAGTTCATGATCTCGGTCACCATGGCGAACGGCAGGCAGGCGTTCTGCGACAGCAGCCGGCCGGACATACTGCCATACACGGCGAGTTGCTTGCAGAGCAGGGCCTCGATGAAAGTCGTGCTGAGGCCGGTGTCCTTGATCGTGGCCGGGGCCAGGGGACGAAACGCCTCGTCGGAGTTGACGAGGGAGATGAGGTCGGGCGTGATCTGCAGGGTGTCGGTGGTCATGGCCGCACATTGGAGGTCTGGGCCCGCCCGGCGCGCGTTCGCAAGGCATGGCAAACGGCGTGCGGGATGAGCCACGAGTTGTGAAAAGTCAACGTCAGGCATAATGACTGTAGCACGCGGGCCGAAGGGGACTTTGATTGGTGAAGATTGGAGTGAAAAACCGGTTGCGATTATGCCGGTCAGGTCGGTCAATCCGCGGCGGACGCCCGGCGGGGAATGGCATTGCCGGAAGCTGTGACGACCTCGCACACGCGGAAAAATCAGGCGCTCCGCCCAATTGTCAGTGAGCTATGCTGTTAATGGTACGGTCGGCTTGCCATCGCGCGCGTTCCCCACAGAGTGAGTGCCGCGCAGGACACGTATCGGCTGCCGAACAGATCCAGTGCGCGGATCAAAGGGTCACACGATGGACGGCAATCAGGTGTGCTGGGCGCTGCACGGCCGGCTCGTCGAGAACGGCGACCAGTGCCGGATCGTGATTGAGAAGGTCCCGTTCCAGATCGGACGTCGGGCGGACCTGTGCCTGACGCTCAGGAGCAACGGCGTGTCCGGACTGCACGCGGAAATTACGGAGCGGGACGGCGCGCTGTGGATTCGCGATCTGAACAGCAAGAACGGGACATACGTGAACGGCGCGCGGATCCATGACGAAACGCCGCTGGGCGAGAATGACCTCGTGCAGTTTGCCGACATGCCGTTCCGGATCTTGAGGGACGAGACGCCATCGGTGCCGACCGTGGCGTCCAACCATGCCCAGACGGCGCTGGCGCTGGTGCAACTCAGTTCGCTGCTGCAGACGCAGGAGATCCTGCCCGTGTATCAGCCGGTGGTGGACCTCATCAGCGGCGAAGTCGTGGCGTTTGAAGCGCTGGCCCGCAGCCGGCTGGTGGGCCTGGAAACGCCTGCTGCGATCTTCAATGCGGCCAGCCATCTGGGAGTGGAGGCCGACATCAGCCGCCTGATGCGGGTCAAGGCGATCCAGGGCAGCAGCACGCGCGGGCATCAGCCGCACCTGTTCGTCAATACTCATCCGGCAGAACTGGCGGCACCGGACCTGCACGACCGGATGATTGAGATGCGGAGCCTGGCGCCGTTCCAGCGTCTGACGCTGGAGATCCACGAAGCGGCGTTGACCGACGTTGACATGCTGATTGCCCTGCAGTCGCTGCTCAAGGAGCTCGAAATCGACCTGGCCTTTGATGACTTCGGAGTCGGCCAGGCGCGCATCGCCGAACTGGCGGCGATCAGCCCGCAATGCGTCAAGTTTGACCGCACGCTGATTGCGAATATCGACCAGGCCTGTGCGGATCGCGTGCGCGTCGTGCGCTGCCTGGTGCGGGCGCTCAACGAAGTGCAGATCACGCCCCTCGCGGAGGGAGTGGAGACCGAGGGAGAAGCGGCGGTGTGCCGTGAGCTGGGGTTCCAGCTCGCGCAGGGATTCTATTTCGGCCGACCGTCGCTGATGACGAATTTCGTGAATGAGCCGGCGGTCGCCCCGCGGGCGCTGTCGGGGCTGTTGAGATGCTGAAGGGCGCGACGTGACGGGGTCGTCGCACGAAAAACGCTCCCCTCCGGGTCGCGGCTAAACACGGGGCGCCGCTGAGTCAGCGCGGATGACGCCGGCGGAGAGCATCTGCTCCCAGGCGGCGGCGAGCGACCCGTCGACGTCGATGGCGCGGCAGCCATCCTCAATCACGGTCACCGCGAAGCCGAGGCGGCGGGCATCGAGCGCGGACCACGCGACACAAAAGTCGGTCGCCAGTCCCGCGAGGAACAGCCGCCGCAGACCGCGCTCGCGAAGATAACCGGCCAGCCCGGTCGGCGTCCGCCGATCATTCTCGAAAAACACCGAGTAGGAATCGATCCCCCGGTGGTACCCCTTGCGGAGGATCAGTTCGCAGTGCGCGACGTCGAGGTCGGGATGGAAGTCGGCCCCCTTCGTCCCCTGCACACAATGGTCCGGCCAGAGGATCTGCGGGCCGGAGGCGAGTTCAATCCGCTCGAGCGGCCGTCTGCCCGGGTGTGACGAAGCGAACGAGAGGTGGTCCGGAGTGTGCCAGTCCTGCGTGAGGATGACGTGCGCGAATTGTCGCGCGACGCGGTTGATGACCGGGACGACTTCGTCTCCGCCCGGGACGGCCAGCGGGCCGCCGGGGCAGAAGTCGTTCTGGAGGTCGGTCACGAGAAGGACGCGGTCGTCGTCGCCGGTGGCCGGAGCGTTGTTCGGAGCGTCGGTAGCGTTGGTCGTCACGAGTATGATTGACAGTCATGGATTCGCAGCGGCGCCGCGGGCGCCATGGCACGCAACGTGCGTGCTCATTCATTACATGGATTGCCGGGCGAATGCCAGTGGCGGCCGGGAAAGGCGGGGAAAGGCGCGCTGCGGCCGCTGGCCAGGAGCGCCGGCAACAGAGTCCGAGCAGTTGCATCGGCCTGGCGCAGCCGGGATACTGAAACCTTCGTGGACGGTTCGCAATTTCCTGAGGCGACGCACCATGACGACCGACGCCGGGTTCGATCCCTCCAGCGACTCAGCGCTGGCCGAATCCGTACGGCAAGCCTGTGGTGCGTTTCTCGAAGCGTGGCAAGCGGGGGCGACGCCACAAATCGAGGAGTTTCTCGCGCGTGTCGAAGCGGCGGATCGCGCGTCGGCATTGCGGCGATTGCTGCGCATCGAGCGCGACTGGAGGCTCAAACGGGGCAAGCGAGTCAACCCGGTGGACTATCGGAGACGGTTTCTGGACCTGGCCGCGGTCGTCGACGAAACATTTCGGGACTTGGCCGCGGAGGAGACGGCGGGGGCGCACGTCGATCCGTCGGCGTCGACGCTGCTGCCACAGGGGGCCGCGCCGCAGACTGGTCCGCCGGCCGCCATCTCTGCGGAGGGGAGCCAGATCGGCGAGTACGAACTGCTGGAGGAGATTGGCCGCGGCGGAATGGGCGTGGTGTACAAAGCGCGGCACGTACGGTTGCGCAAGATAGTCGCGCTCAAGCTGCTGCCGCCGCACCTGGCGTGCGACCCGGCGGCGCTGCAGCGATTCGACCGCGAAATGCGGGTGCTGGGCCAGTTGGACCACATCAACCTCGTTGAGGCGTCTGACGCCGGTGAGTCGAACGGCCGCAGATTCCTGGTGATGCGATTCATTCAGGGAGTGACGCTCGACCGCCTGGTCCGTTCGAAGGGGCCGCTGTCCTCAGCGGACGCCTGTGAGGTGATTCGCCAGGCGGCGCGCGGACTCGACCATGCGTGGCAGTTGGGCCTCGTGCACCGCGATATCAAGCCATCGAACCTCATGCTGGCTGCGGACGGAGTGGTCAAGGTGCTCGACATGGGAGTGGCGACCCTGCTCCGCGACCCGACGGAGACGGGCCTGACAAAGACGGGGCAGATCGTCGGCACGACGGACTACATGTCCCCGGAGCAGATCCGGCACGCGTCGAAGGTGGACTGCCGCGCGGACCTGTACAGCCTGGGCTGCACGCTGTTCCATCTACTCGCCGGGCGCGCGCCGTTCAGCGGGTCGGCATACACGGACTACGTGGCGAAGGCGGCGGCACAGCTCAATGATCCGTTGCCAGCCCTGAATACCATTCGCGATGACGTCCCGCAGGAAGTGCATCGCATCCTGGCGCGGATGACGGCGAAGGACCCCGCGGCGCGATTCCAATCCCCCGCCGAACTGGCCGCAGCGCTGGCCCCGCACTGCCGCGACGCCAATCTGAGCTGTATCCGGCACGTCTCGCCGAACGAGATGCAGCCGGCGCGCCCCGAAGTCGCCGCTGTGCAGGGCCTGCCATCCCTGCTCAACTCGCTGCGCCGTGGATGGCAATGCCTCAAGCGGTTCGCAATCGGCGTCAGGAGACGGAATTGAACGCGCGGACGGTTGGCGCACTTTCACCACGATCCGGAGGTCCGGATCGTTCCCCTGGGAGAGGGCGTAATCCGCACGATCGACGAGGTCCTGGCGCAAGACGGATTACAGGCTGAAACAGAATCCGGAGCAGTTCGGACGTTTCAAACATCCTTGGAACGAGTTTGCCGCCCGACGGCCCCGCCAGGAGACTTGTGCGTCGGCGTCAACGTCCGTCGGCAGGGAGATCATCGCGCGGCGGCGCGTAGCGCAGCAGCAGCGCCGGGAGCAGGACCAGATCGCCGAACAGCGCGGCGGCGAGCGTCAGCGCCCCCATCATCGCAAAGATCCGCTGCTCCCGCATGTCACTGAAGACCACCGTCAGGAACCCGGCAATCAGTACCAGCGTCGTCATGATCATGCCGGTCCCCGCGCCGGTGAACGCGCGGCGGATGGCGTCATGATCGTTCCCGGACTGGTGCCGCTCCTCCTGGAACCGCGTCAGGAAGTGGATCGTGTCGTCGACGGCAATCCCCAGGCAGACGGTGAACGCGCAGACGCTCACGATCTCGAGCGACTGTCCCGTCAGCACCAAAAACGTCCCCGTGACGGCGAGTGGGAAAACGTTCGGAATGATCGAGATCAGGCCAATGCGGAGCGAGCGATAGGCCAGGCCAAGTACAATGAAAATGATGATCGCCGCGCTCCCAAGGCTTGCCGCCAGGTCGACGACAATCTGGTACAGGTTCCGCCAGCGCCAGGCGGCGTTTCCCGAAAGGAGAAACGTGAACTGCGGGTGCTCCGCCGCGATCTGCGTGAGGCCCGCCTCGACCCGCTCAAAGACCGGCCCGTACCGCGCGATCCCCAGGTCCTGCACCCGGAAACTGACGACCGCCCGGTGCTCTTCGGGGACGTAATAGGCGCGCTTCAGCGGCGGCGGCAGGAGGGCCATCATCGACATCCGCTCCGCCGGGTCCCCCTCGCCCGGGAGCGACGCCAGCAGATTGCGGATCGAGAGCGGATGGCCGATCAGTTCTTCCTGCCGCAGGAGGTCGTCGACCTTGCTGACGGCGATCAGGACTTCGGGCGCATCGGAGGCGACGGCCTCGGACCAGTGCACTTCGACCGACGCAGACTCCAGCCCGCCGAACGCCCGGTCGATGTGCTGCATCGCGAGGGACGCTTCGGAACGGCCGGGGAGGGAGTTCGCCATCCGCTCGTCCGGACGGAGCGTGAGGGACACGGCAACCAGCAGCAGCGTGACGATCATGGCCAGCCAACTGATGCCGCGGGCGCGCGCCAGCACGAACTCGACGAGGCTTCCGATGCGGAGCAAGTTGCGGTCAATCAGCCCCTTTTCATGACCGACATGCACGCCGCGTCCAAGCCACGTGGAGCAGGCGAGCGGGATGATGGCGATGACGGCCACAAATGTGAGCGTCACTCCCAGCACGCAGCTCCAGCCGAACTCCCGCACGATCTCGTGATGCGCCAGCGCGAGCGAGCCGAACCCGACGGCCGTCGTGAGCGACGTGAGCAGGCAGGCGAAACCGACCTTGTGCAGGGCGACCCGCGCCGCCTCCTGTCCGCCCAGTCCCGCCGCGGATTGCCGCCGGATCTCCACCATCAGGTGCACGCCGTCCGTCAGTCCGACGAGGCTCAGCATCACCGGCAGCAGCACGTCGTTGAAGGGGTTGTCCTGCAGGTCGAAGAACCGCATGATCCCCAGCGTCCAGAACACGCCCAGCGACGGCGCGAGCGACACGATAAACACGGCGCGCAGGCCGCGGAACAGCACGACTGCCATCAGCACGACGACGCCGTAGCCGATGAGCTGGTATTTGCGCTGGTTCTCGCGGTGCGTCCTGAGGAGCGTAATGAGGATCGGCGCGCGGCCGGTGACCTGGAACGACAAGTCGACGCCGGGGAATTGTGCCGCCGCCCGTTCGGCGACCTCGCGCAGGCCGCCCATGCAGTCGTCGTCGCTCTCGACAAAGAGCCAGTCGAAGCCCACGAGCATGAGCAGCGTGCGACCGTCGTCGGAAAGGAGTTGGCCGCCGATCAGCGGATGAGCCAGCGCCCGCTCGCGGGCCGCCGCAAACCGCCGTTCCGACGACTCGGCCCGCGGGAAGAGCGGCTCCTGCAGGCCGAAGATGTTGAGCGTGGGGACCTGGTCCATCCAGAAGATGCGGCGGACGTGGGGGAGGGCGTCAAGCTCTTCAGCGACCTGTCGCAGCGCGCGGGCGCCGTCGGGCGTGAAGAACTGGTCCGACTCCGAGTGGACGACGAGCACGGCATCGGCAGAGAGGCTGATCGGTTCGACGTTGGGGGGCGGCTGGCGGGCCGGCGTCGAAGTCGAAACCACAGTGTCGACTGCCTCGGGCGCGGGCTTGAACCAGTCCCGCACGCGCTCCGGGGCAATGTAACCCGCAAGCGCCAGGCCGCTCATCGCCAGAATGAATAGCGCGACTGGCAGACGATGGTCGACGGTCCAGCCGACGGATCGATCAAATGCGTTCGACATCAGAACCGCCCGCGCTCGCCGGCCGCACGTTCGACCTCCTCTCGCGTCAGACGGTCGTCCCCGTCCTCGTCAAAACGCCCGAACCCGAACCGATCGATCGCGACCGGCACCTCCGAACGGGTCACGTGTCCGTCGCCGTTCGCGTCGAACCGCTCGAAGAACCGCGTCACGAACTGCGTGATCTCCGCCTCGCGGCGCTGTTCCTCTGCGTTCGACCGTTTCGGTTCGTCGCGGGTCTCAGCCATTCCGTCGCGCGGCACGGCAATCTCGAAGAACGCCACGGCCATCTCCTCCCAGGTCTGGTCCCCCCACGTCACATGCTCTGTGGGATCGGGGTTCACCGGGTTTGCTTCCGAGTTGTCGAACGTCGTCGTAAATTCCAGCTTGCCGATCGATGCCAGCGGTAGCGGCTCAGCAAACGCGTAGACGTGCTGCCAGTTGAAGTCATACCGCGGCACGTCGAGCAGGACCGTTTCATTTCCCCCGTCGCGCGAGACGAGCCGGAACGACTTGCCACGCAGGTGCATGTGCGGCGCGACGGCCAGCAGCTTGCCGTGGTCGGGGATGCGGCGGGGCGCAGCGGCCACGGTGTAGCCGGCGGCGTGCGGCGGGATTTCAAACTCCTGTTCGAGGCCGATTTCCGAATAGACTTCGTGCGTGATTTCGGAATCCTTGCCGAACAGCAGCCCGACTCTGGTTAGATCCGACTGTTCGCAACCGTTCGGGGTGTAGTGCATCTGGAAGACGAGCGTCGATCTGGCGGGGATGAACCGGCCATGTCCGGGAGGGAG
>CAZWGW010000038.1:0-18722 GCA_964633565.1 uncultured Planctomycetaceae bacterium | reverse complement strand
CGGCGTCTCGGCGACCAGCCACATCCGATCGCTCAGGGGGAGCCGGTTCGGTCGGCGGAAGTCGACGATCTCGTAGCCGGCGTCCCGCACCATCCGCATCAGCGTGTGCGGGGTGAAATAGTTCACGTGATCCGGAAACCGATATCCGCACCAGCGCGCCCCGCGAACGCGGCGATTGAGCGAGGCGAAGTTCGGCACCTGAACGATGATCCGGCCGCCCGGGCGGAGCACGCGTCGCGCAGTCTCCAGCACGATGCGGGGTTCGATTTCGTGTTCCAGGTAGGCCCGCATCAGCACGCCGTCGAAGTAGTCGGCGGGGAACTGTCGCATGCCGGCCAAGGCGTCGCTGAGGACTACATGCCCGCCCGTGGCAGCGGCCCACGGCTGAGCGCGGCCGGCCGCCTGCGGGTCGATCTCGATGCCGAAGCCGACGAGGCCCCGTGCGCAGCGGCGGAAGTAGCGGCCGTTGCCGCAGCCGAGGTCGAGGAATCGCCCGCGGCCGACGAACCGCTTGAGCATTTCGGCTGCTTTGTCGCGCCGGCCGAAAAGTCGCTTGCGCCAGGTGCGAAGTCGCTTTTCGAGGGCGATCAGCCGCGGTTCACGCTCGCGCCGGCGCTCGCGTTCGGCGTGCTTCGTGTCGGACCAGTTGAAGTCGGCCTGCAACCGATCGTAGGTCGGCGCGTTCTCGAGGTAGACGAAGTCGCAGTCGCGGCAGCGCTTGATCGTCCACGGCGGAGCGCTGCAGGGGAGGGCCGGCTGGGACTGGTTGTCGCGCGCGCACTGGGGACAGGTCCGCAGCGAGACTTCGGACGCCATACGTCGCTCCCCTGAGGTTGACGAACCGGAACCGGGCAGAGGGACCTCGGCCGACGGCGGCGCGTCCAGATTCGGTAAAACGGGGCGGAACGATAGGCGGATTGATGATTTGGGTCAAACCTTCTTTTCCCCTCGTGCCCAAACCTCCGTTTGGGAACGAAATCGACGCGAAACTTCCGTTTCGCAGCACTCGACGCCAGGCTCCGCTTGCGAAGCAGAAGCTTCGCGGCAGTGTGTTCCCAAACGGAAGTTTGGGAACAAGAGGAAGTCAGATATCGCGAACCTCAGAGTGCCCCTCTATGGCCACCAGCAATTGCACCCGTTTGTCATGCAGTCACACGTCTCCAGCCATTCCGGAAGCTTCCCTTCGGTCTCCTGCAGCCGCTTACGCTTCCGTTCCGCTTCCTCCGCGATCTGCAACTCAAGCCGCCGCGAAGCCAGCGATCGAGCGGCCGCGCGGCATTCCCGGAACCGACGTCGACTCATGCCCCATGCCCCCCTGACGCCGAGTTCCGCAGCCGACTGTTTCACCGCTTCCGAGCACGATTTCCCGCCGTGCAACACCCGGTGAGCGCAGACAAACCCCTTTCGTGGAGAGATGTGTCGCTGATACTGATTGATCGCCCAGATCAACACCCGGGCGAGAATTGAATCAAACGCCAGTCTTCGCAACTCTCCGCGTTGCACGCTGCAATCGGCGTTGGGCATGGCCGATTCCTGAATCTGAACCTCGACTCCGAGCTACGGCGGTTGTCGATCGCAACGCGTTTCGGCCGGCTGCGGTTCACCGAATTCGCGTCAGGATCGCCCCCGCCGGCGACCACGAGTCGTTGCACGAGCCGCGCTCCGTCGCGCATAATACGGGTAGCTGTCCGTCATTGCTGAGTGCGGACCCTGCCGCCCGTCGAGGCGCGCCGAAACATACACTCACAGCCGTTCCCCCGATCGGAGGACCGTCCCATGAGTGTCGCTGAAGCCCCCGCGGCATCCGCCGCCCCGGAATTGAAAGTCGTCCAGGACGCCACCTGCACGTTTTGCGGCTGCGTCTGCGACGACATCGACCTCACCGTCGACGTCGAGCGGAAGCACATCACCGAAGCCAAGCGCGCCTGTGTTTTGGGCAAGGCGTGGTTCTTCAACCACCACATCGACGACCGCCCGCAGGCGACAATCGAAGGCCGGCCCGTTTCCTACGAGGAGGCGATCGAGAAGGCGGCCGACATCCTGCTGAACGCCAACTACCCCGTGACTTACGGCCTGTCCGACACGACGTCGGAAGCCCAGCGCGTGGCCGTGGCGATCACCGACTGGATCGGCGGCACCGTCGACACGACGACCTCGGTCTGCCACGGGCCGTCCGGTATGGCGTTCCAGGGGGTGGGCGAAGTCACCTGTTCGCTGGGCGAGATCAAGAACCGGGCCGACTTCCTGATCTTCTGGGGGGGCAACCCGGCCGAGAGCCATCCGCGGCACTTCACCAAGTACAGCCTGATGCCCAAGGGGGAATTCGTCCCCAGGGGGCGCAAGGACCGCACGGCGGTGCTGGTCGACGTCCGCAAGACGAAGAGCGCCAAGGCGGCCGACATCTTCCTGCAGCTCAAACCGAAATCGGATTTCGAGCTGGCGTGGGCGCTGCGGGCGCTGGCCAAAGGGGTCGACCCCGATCCGTCGGTCGAGCAGAAAACGGGCATTTCGCTCGACACGCTGCGCGACGTGATGGCCCGCATGAAGAAAGCGAAGTTCGGCGCGATCCTGTTCGGCATGGGGGTCACAATGACCCGCGGCAAGCACATGAACAGCGAGGCGGTGCTCGCGCTCGCGCGGGACATGAACCGCCACACACGGTGGGTCGCCAAGCCGATGCGCGGACACGGCAACGTGACCGGGGCGGACAACGTCGTGTCGTGGTCGACGGGCTACCCGTTCGGCGTCAACCTGTGTCGGGGGTTTCCGCGGTTCAATCCGGGCGAGTTCACGACGTCGGACCTGCTCGCCCGGCGCGAAGCGGATGCAGCGCTGATCATCGCGTCGGACCCGATGTCGAACTTCAGCCAGCCGGCCCGCGAGCACCTGGCACAGATCCCGGTGATCGTGCTCGACCCCAAGCTGAGCGAGACGGCCAAGGTCGCGACGGTGGCGTTCACCACGGCCACCTACGGCATCAACGTGCCGGGGACGGTGTACCGCATGGACGACGTGCCGATCCCGCTGCGCCCGGCGTTCGAGTCGCCGTACTGGAGCGATTACGACGTGCTGATGGGGATTGAGCGGAAGTTGCGGGAGCGGCAGTTGTGCACTTGATGGGTAACTCTTGAAGGTGGTTGCACGATGGGAAAGCACTCTGGCTGAGTCACCAGCGATGAGACCACACGCGAATAGAGACTCGCACTCCGGAGAACAACATGGTGGGGTTGGCACTTCGCGTCACTGCCTGGATCGGATCGCTGGCGTCGGTCATCGGACTCGTCGTGACGATTCGCCCTGCCGGAAGTGATCTGACGTTTGTACATGGGGGCCTGATCGGCTTTGCGACAATCGGGTTTGTCGGCCTGATGTGCTGCGATGCCGTTGTCTGGTGGCGCGAGCAGCCGCAGAGTTTTCGGCGGCAGGCCGATATCGACGCCTACATGTACGAATGGATTTCAAGCGGCGGACGTGTCGTGATCTTCACGCGGGACATGACCTGGGCCGGTGGTGCTGCGATCAGCCAGCTCTTGAGGAATAAGGCTGCTCGCGGCGAGTTGACGATCGTGCTCCCGGAGGTGATTCCGCTGGCGGAGGACCTGGCGAGCGCGGGAGCAACGATCGTTGCCTACGACAAATTGAAGTTCGTCCCGGAGTCGAGATTCACTATCATCAATTACGATCGGATGGATGCCCGTTTGGCGGTGGGCCGGCGCATCAAGGATCGGCACGTCATCGAGGAATTCGCGGCCGGTGAACATCCCGTATTTGCCATCGCCAAGGACCTGATTGGGATGCTCACGTGCATTCCGAAAAGTTACCGGACGAAGAGTCAGGTGCCCTGATGCTCACAGCTTCCTTCACAACGGAGCGCCGCACGCAGGCGGACATTGCGAAAGAATGGGACGAAATTGCGGACATTCGCGACCAGCAGATTGAATCGGGACAGGACGTGAGTTTCCATCACGTGCTGAAGCCCGTAGTGCTGGACTTGCTGCGCGGTTGCGACCTCGACTATGTGCTGGACGTCGGTTGCGGCACCGGGCATCTCACCAAGGTCCTGGCTTCCGCTGCTGGTTCAGTCGTCGGAATCGACATCAGCAATGTCAGCGTCCGACACGCGCGGGTGCATTGTCAGGGACTCGAGAACGCCACGTTTTCAACGTGTAGCGTGCAGGAGTTGGCCGAGCAGAGTCCCGAGCGACGATTCTCAGCAATCGTTGCAAACATGGTCTTCATGTGCGCCGCGGACCTGGAGCAGGTTATGCATGCTGTAATGCAGCAGTTGCGTCCTCGTGGTGCGCTCGTCTTCACAGTCACTCATCCTTGCTTCTGGCCACGGTATTGGGGCTACGACGACGAAGACTGGTTCGACTATTCCCGGGAGATTTTCATCCAGGCGCCATTTCGGATCAGCAACGACTCCCAGTGCGAGCATTGGACGACACACATTCACCGCCCGTTGGAGCGATATTTCGGAATCCTGATACGGTCTGGATTGACTGTCGAGCGCCTGTGTGAGCCGATTCCGTCTCCTCTGGTGCAGCGTCATTATCCTGAACCGTGGCGATACCCGCGTTTCCTGGCCGTGCGGTGTTCGCGAGACGCCCGGTGACCGAATGAGACTCCCGCTGACGAACGCAAATTCGCTGGTGCCGAAGAATCCCTGTCATGATCGCGTGAGCGGGATTCCCAACTATCGAGTCAATGCAATCCTGACGTCAAACTCCCCGTCGTTGTTACCGAACTCTCCGCACTCCAGGATTCCCACCTGCACGTCGCCTGCTGTCTCCGCCGTCAACGTCACGTCCGTCCCGCCCCGATACACGCGCTCGCCGATCCGCACCAGCAGGCAGCCATTGGGCGCCCGCAGTCCCTCAAAGTCGCGGAGTTCACTTGATTGGCCATTGGCGTCGACGTACGGATACTTCGTCAGTTCGTCCATCTGCAGCGTGATCCGGCCCTTGGCCGTAATCTGCAATTGCTGACCTCTCCGCACGCACAAACCCGTCGACGTCCAGCCGGGCTGTTGTGCAGCAATTGTCACGTCCGCGATCATCCCTGGACGGGAAAACGTACACGCCGCCGCCAGGCCGTAATAGCGGTCCTCAATCAACGCCCCCAGTTGCCGCCACTGCTCGCGATACGGCGGCGCACCCGCCTCGAACGGCACCAGCAAGTGCGAGCCGGTCCATTCCAGGTCTTCCGCCCCCGCCGGGAGCCGGATTGTGCGCACCCGATCGGCCTCCGCAAGGACGAAGCCCGGAGTCGTGTATCCTTCCGGCAGTGCAAGCTTCTCGCCGGACTCGCCGAGCGGCGATGCGAAAAACACGAGCTTGCCGTCGGCCGCACTGTATGACGTGCTGACCGCCGCCATGTCCCCCAGGAGGGCAAATCCCTGCGCCTTCTGCGGCAGAAAGACGACCCGGTCCGGCCTCAGCACGGCGCGACCCTCGACTTCATATTGGACCGTCGCACGAAGCTGGCCGTTCTCGTCCGTGTCGTATGCGGCTACCCATGCGCTGTGCCCGGCGTGCCGATGATGCCGCGCCGTGCGGAACAGATAGTTTGTCGCGAATTCGCCGACCCATAACGTGTCGGCAGAGGCGCTGACGAACGAGGCCCGGCTGTCGACGTCGTACCTCCGGTCCACGCGCAGCTCGGTAGTCCGCCCCAGGTTGTCTGGCTGCGGTTGGGCAAATCGGAACACCATGCCGTCGCAGCACGTCCACAGGAACCCGCGATGGACGGCGACGCCGCCGACGTGGCCAGTGAGCGGTTTGTCGCCGTCGAACAGATATGCGCTGGTGAGCAAGTCGCCGTTAGCGTCGTCGACGAACGCGAACATCGACGGGCGCTTGCCGCCGGGATCGTAGTACGACAGGACGACAGCCTGCAGTTCCCCTGACCAGCCGATCCCCTGCGGGACATAGCCCGCATCCAGGTGGGGGATAACGTGCGCCGCAGCGATCATGCCGGCGGCGTCGGGGTAGCGTTCCTGGAAGCCCGGCGGCGCAGCGGCCACGGCGGACGGAGCATCGTCACCGGCTCGCGTCAGGCAGCACGGGAGGCAGAGCAGGATGGCGAGGCCGCGCGCCACAGTATCCCGATGTGAGAGGTGAGAATCCCCCATCGACTGTGCTATCCTTGTCAATTGGTTTCCCTGTGCCAATTGGTTTCCCAGGAGGCCGCCCGACAGCGCGAATCGTACGCGAGTCCGGCTGCCCGCCCAAGCCGGGTTCTCAAGGACAGCATGTCGTGCCGAGAATGTTCGCCCCGCAGACTGTTCTGTCGGATCAGAGCCGCGTCCTGTGGCGCACGCCGGCCGCCGGCGGGATTTCCGTGCTGGACCTGGCCCTGCTGATGGGCTGCGGCCTGCTGGCGGCAGCAACCGTGGCCTTTCTGGATCTCGACCTGCGCGTGCCCGGCAATGCGATCCTGCGCGGCGTATTGCCGCTGTCGCTCGGAATGGCACTTGTCCCCCGGCGCGGTGCGGGACTTGTCATGGGCGGGTCGGCGCTGGCCGGGCTGGGACTGCTTGCGCTCTTTGGACGGGGTCCGGGATTGGGGGCTTCGACCAGCCTGATGCTCACCGGGCCGCTACTCGACCTGGCCGCCGCGCGGGCGCGGTCGGGTTGGCGACTGTATGTGGCATTCGGCCTCGCCGGGCTGGCGGCCAATCTCGGAGCGTTTCTGGTGCGGGGCGGCGGCAAGGCCGTCAGCCTGGGGGGCGGCGGGCGGTTGCTGGCCGACTGGCTCACCGTCGCGCCGCTGACGTACGCGGCCTGCGGACTGGCGGCAGGACTGATCAGCGCGGCAGTGTTCTTCCGCTGGTCGGCGCGCCCTCCGCGCGGCGAGGGACGGGAATGATCTTCGTCGGCATTGACGACACCGACACGCTGGACACTCCGGGCACGAACCAGCTCGCGCGCGCCCTGGTACATGCCGTCGCCGACGAATATCGCCTGATGCGGATCACGCGGCACCAGTTGCTGTTCGATCCGCGCGTGCCTTACACGAGCAAGAACGGCTCGGCGTCGATCCTGCTGCAGTCACGCCGCGCGGCCGACCCGGTCTCTTTGATCCCGCGGCTGCGCGACGTGATGCGTGCACACTTCGTCCCCGGGAGCGATCCCGGCCTGTGCGTCGCGACGGCGGTCCCTGACGAGGTGGTGGAGTTCGGCTGGCGCTGTCAGCGCGACGTCGTGCCGCAGTCCGACGCACGTGAACTGGCGGCCGGGATGGGCATTCATCTGGAAGGTCTCGGCGGGACGGAGCAGGGAGTGGTCGGGGCGCTGGCAGCGATCGGCCTGGCCTCCACCGGCGACGACGGTCGCGTGGTGCATCTTGGCGAGTGGCCCGACGACCTGTCCGGGCCGGTGCCGATCGAGCGCCTTCACGAGCGAGGGGTGGTCGTACGGGAACAGGAGAGCGGCGACGCGGTCACGGCCGGCGTGATCGACGTGGGGAAGCACCTGCGGCCGAACTGCCGCGGAGGCAAGGTGGTGCTGTTCGTGCGGCGGGGCGAGAATCGACATTGGGAGGCCGTGAAGCTGTGCTGAACGGACGCTCCTGTCGTATAATAGTCGAGGAGTCAGCACCGCCGATCAGCTTGTTCCCGCCGAACTCCTCCCTGTCGCGCCGAGATACTCGCAATGGCAGAATCTGAGATCATCCCCGCACCGCGGATTGAGCGTCCACCAGCTCCGTCAAAATTCGAGCGTGAACGGTGGGCTTTTTTCAAGCAACTATCGGAGTTGCTCAAGGAGCACGAGGGGGAGTACGTCGCAATCCATGACGGCCAGGTGGTAGGGCACGGCGCCGATCAGGCTGAAGTCGCTTTGAAGGCGTATGCCGATTTCGGATACGTCCCGATTTACGTCGGCAAGGTCACTGCAGAGCCCCCACCGCCGGCCCGAATCGGAACTCCTCAACTGATCAACTCAACAGACGACACGGATGGCGCGCTATCGGTACAACACGCAGTTTGATCCGCCGGCGCCGTTCGTTCTGGTGAGGATCGGTCGCCCGCGCCATCTTGACGCGGATGCTGAGCTTCTGCCGGCACAAGTCGACACCGCAGCCGATCTGACCGTCGTCCCCTGGTCGAACATCGCCCCGCTGAAGCTGACGGCGGTTGACAAATATCCAGTCCAGGGATTCGGCAGCGAACCGCAGGAATACCCACGGTACCTCGTTGAGATGTCCATTCACGAGATCGAGAACCATGTGATCGTTCCCGTGCTGGCGTCGCCCGACGAGAAGTACGTGCTCCTCGGGAGGGACATACTCAATCGTTTTCAAATCGTATTGGATGGTGCCAATCGCCTGTTGACGATCGAGTAACGCTGAAACGGATGCCGCCCCTTGCCCTCCGCCCCCCTCACCCTCAGCCAGCGCGCCGCCGTCGAGCACGTCGACGGCCCGCTCCTCGTCCTCGCCGGGCCCGGCTCCGGGAAGACCCGCGTCGTTACGCAGCGCATCGCGCGACTGGTAAGTCACGGCATCGCACCGCGCCAGATCCTCGCCATAACCTTCACCAACAAGGCGGCGGACGAAATGCGCGCCCGCGTCGAGGCCCTGCTCCCGGGCACGACCGTCTGGGTCAGCACCTTTCACCGTTTCTGCGCCCGGCTGCTTCGCCGACACGCCGAATTGATCGGCCTCAAGGCCAACTACACGATCCTCGATACGGCCGACCAGAAGCAGTTGCTGCGGGGCGTGATCAGCGACCTGGACCTCGACGCCGTCCACTTCTCGCCGGAAAAGGTCGGCTACCGCATCTCGAACGCCAAGAACGACCTGTTCACTGCCGACGACTACCTGCGGCGATACAACGAGTCGGTCGCCGATCACTGGCAGGCGGTCGTGGCGAAGGTCTACCCGGAGTATCAGCGGCGGCTACTGGCGGCGAACGCCGTCGACTTCGACGACCTCCTGCTGCACGTCGCCACGCTCCTGGCCGACAACCCGGAGCTGCGCGTGGAGCTGGATGAGCGCTACCGCTACATCCTCGTCGACGAATACCAGGACACGAACCAGGCGCAGTACCAGATCGTCGCGGCCCTGTCGCAGGACCATCCGAATCTGTGCGTCACCGGCGACCCGGACCAGTCCATCTACGGCTGGCGCGGCGCGCGGATCGAGAACATTCTCCGCTTCGAGCGGGACTACCCGCAGGCGCGGATCGTGCGGCTGGAGGAGAATTTCCGCAGCACAAAGGCCATCCTGCGCTCGGCCGACCGGCTCATCGCCCACAACCGGCAGCGCAAGGCCAAGACGCTCATTACGGACAACGACGAAGGGACACCGGTCGAGCTGCTCTGCTTCGCCAACGAAGCGGCCGAGGCGGAGGGAATCGCCGCCCGCATCGAGCAGCTCGTCAAATCGGGCGAGCGTACGTGCCGCGACTTCGCCGTCTTCTTCCGGGTCAACGCCCTCTCGCGGCATTTGGAACTGTCGCTCCTGCGGCGCGGAGTCCCGTATCAGGTCGCGGCAGGAGTGGCGTTCTACGAACGGGCCGAGATCAAGGACGTGCTCTCCTATTTGCGATTGGTCTACAACCCGGCCGATCGCGCGGCCTTTCTGCGGGTCGTGAATTCGCCGCTGCGGGGACTGGGGGAGACGTCGCAGCGGCGGCTGGCGAAGTGGGCCGACGAACACAGACAGACACTCATGGAGGCGGCACGCCGCGCGAAGGACGTCCCCGGGCTGCCGAAACGGGCGGTGCAGGGATTTCGCGCGTTTGCCGAGATGATCGACGGCTTCTCGCTCGCGGACTCCGGCTCGGTCTCGGCCCTGATGACGCGGATCCTCGACAAAACGGGTTACACCCGGCCGTGGGAGGCGAGCCCCTCTGAGCAGGACCAGCAGCGGCTGGCGAACGTGCAGGAACTGGTGACGGCGGCCAACCAGTTCGACGAGTTCCACGGCGCGGAGACGTCACTCGAGTCGTTTCTCGAACAGACGGCGCTCGTCAACGAGACCGATGCGCTCGACGAGTCACAGGGGAAAGTCACGCTGATGACGCTGCACGCCGCCAAGGGGCTGGAGTTCCCCGTGGTGTTCATCCTCGGCGTCGAGCAGGGGTTGATCCCGCACGAGCGGGCGACGCGGGACGCCGACCCGCGCGAACTCGAGGAAGAGCGGCGGCTGCTGTTCGTCGGCATGACGCGGGCCCGGGAGCGGCTGTATCTCACGCAGACGACGCAGCGCGCGTTCCGCGGACGGTCGCTGTACACGATCCCGAGTGACTTTCTGGCGGAGCTGGAATGCGCGCCGGTCGTCGCCGACGTCGGGGAGTCCACCGCGCCGGCCTGGTCGCCGGTGCGCGACGCTGGTGGCGACACGAAACGCCGGCGGCCGCTGGAATTCGACGGCAAGTTGAAACTGACGACGGCGGCCGACCTGCTCAACGGCACGCGCACGGCAGTCGACCTGCCGCAGGGGTTCGCGTTGGGGATGCCTGTTCGGCATCCGCGGTATGGATTGGGGACGGTCGTCGACGTGGGGGGCTTTGGCCCGCGGCGAACCGTGACGGTCAGTTTTGCGGATGGAGACCGGAAGGAGACGTTTGTGGCGTCGAAGTCGCCGCTGCAGCCGGTCGGCACGTGAGCGTGGAGAGTCGCCGTCACGAGCCCGGCGATGAAGTAGAAGCTTCTTTCGGCGCCCTCCCGCGGAATTGAAAGCGGCTTTCCTCGCCGCGTGTGAGCCGTTTGATGTTCTCGCGGTGGCGGATGATGATCAGCAGCGGCACCGCCAGGCTGAACAGGCCGAGACTCCAGTGCGAGGTGACGAATTCTTCCCAGCCGAGGCGGTAGAACAGGTAGAACTGTACGGCCGCGAAGACGAGCGACGCCACGATCGAACTCAGCGACACGATGCGCGACGCCGCGAACGTCAGTGCGAATGCGACAAACGCGAACAGCGTGGCCCATGGGGCGAGTACGGCCACAACGCCCAGGGCCGTAGCGACCCCTTTGCCGCCCCGGAATCTCAACCAGCAGGGGAACATGTGGCCGCAGATCGCCGCCAGCCCGCAGCCGACACGAACGTGCTCCCAGACCGGATCGGCCTTGTCGAAGAACAGCCCCGGCAGCAGCAGCACCGGGAGCATCCCCTTGAGGGCGTCGAGCACGAGCACGCAGACGCCCCAGCGGAGCCCCATCGTGCGGGCGACGTTGGTGGCGCCGATATTGCGGCTGCCGTGCTGGCGCAGGTCGATCTTGCCGACCCACCGCGCGAGCAGCAACCCGAACGGGATCGAGCCCGCCAGATAACCGGCGATGACCACAGTCGCCGCGGGAACGGAATCCTCGAATGTCACGCCAGGGGTCCGGTACGAATGCCAGGTTAAGCTGCGACAGGAGTAACGCGGGAGGAGCAAGGCACGCACATTCAGCGGGCTGACGCCCGCCGCTCGCCGGCGTCGGTCAGTTGTCGGCGGCGAGCGGGATCTCCAGTTGTGACGGGGGAACGACCAGGTCGGCGCGATGCCGCGCCACAAGGTCGCTGATTCGCGCAATCACGTCGGGATGCTGTTCGTTCACATTTGCCGATTCTCCCGGGTCATGTTCCAGGTGGAACAGCAGCGGCGGGTCGTGCGGCGTGCTCATGTTCGCGCCCGGGCCGTAGCCGGGTTGCGTGACAAAGTGCGCCTTCCACGGTCCCAGACGGGCCGCCATGAGTTGCTGGCCGCGGTAGTAGAACATGTGGTCGCGCGGAGAGGGTCCCGTGCCGAACAGCATCGGCGAAAGGTCCAGCCCGTCGACGATGCGGTCACGGGGGACTTCGCCGCCAGCGAGTGTGATGCAGGTGGTGTAAATGTCCATTGTGCTGCCAAGCTGCTGTGTGACGGTCGCGGGCGCGATCTTGCCGGGCCACCAGGCGAGCGTCGGCTCGCGCATCCCCCCTTCCCAGGTGGAGCCTTTCCCGTCGCGGAAGGGGCCGGCCGATCCCCCGTGATCGCCGTAAACCAGCCACGGGCCATTGTCGCTGCTGAACCAGACGAGTGTGTGGTCGGCGAGGCCGAGCTCGCGCAGCGTCTGCAGCACCTGGCCGACGGACCAGTCGACTTCCTCGACGCAATCGCCGTAGCGGCCGCGCAGGCTGACCCCTTCAAACTCCGGAGAACGGAACAGGGGCACGTGCACCATGGTGTGCGGCAGATACATGCAGAACGGCTGGTCCTTGTGCTGCGTGATGAAGCGGACGGCCTCCTCGGTGTAGCGGCGCGTGAGCGTCGTCTGGTCCGCCGGCCGTTCGACGATTTCCAAATCACGCACGAGGGGGACGTTCCAGTAATCCGACTGCGGATCGAGGAATGCGGCGCGTCCAGCCGGGCCGACCCCCATCCGGCGGTCCATGTCGTTGGAGTATGGGATGCCAAAGTAGGTGTCGAAGCCGTTCCGGGTGGGCAGGAACTGCGGCAGGTGCCCGAGGTGCCATTTCCCGAAGCAGCCGGAGACGTAGCCGCGGGCGTGCAGGGCCTCGGCGAGCGTGACTTCGGACTCAGGGATACCGCCGCCGGAGGCCGGGAACAGCACGCGGCGGGCGTTGCTGCACATGCCGCTGCGGACCGGCAGCCGTCCCGTGAGCAGGGCGGCGCGGCTGGGCGTGCAGACTTCGGCCGCGGAGTAGAACTGAGTGAAGCGGATCCCTTCGGCGGCCATCCGGTCGAGATGCGGCGTGCGGATGGTGGGATGGCCGAAACAGCCGAGGTCGCCGTAGCCGAGGTCGTCGGCGTAGATGATGACGAAATTGGGTGGACGGACGCCGTCCTCTGCGACACTGATGTCCAACCCTGTCGGCAGCAGGTACATGAGCACCAGGATCGCTGGAAGCCGGGCAGTGCGCACGGAAGTGGATTGTTGTCGCCTGCAAACGGATCCTTGAAGCAAGAACGCGATCATTTGTCCAACTCCTCGTCCGTGGGCGGAGTCTGGCGTGAGAGCCAGTAGCCCCAGGTCACATAATGCAGCGCGACGAACGCCACCAGACCGCCGACGACGAGCAGGAGGTAGCGAATGTCGGGCAGAACGATGGCCACGAGCGAGAACAACGCGATGCCGGCGGAGATCAGACCGAACATGGCCAGGCAGGTCGCGGCGTTGCGCTGTGCTTCAGCGGGTCGCTCGTGCTCGGGATCGAAGCTCATGCCAGTTCGCCTCGCGCCACGAATTCTTCCAGCAGCCGCCGCTGATGTGCAAAGCCGCGCTCCAGCGACGAAACAATGCGTTCCTCGGTGAGCAGCAGGCCGATCAGCCCCCGCGGCGGCAGAAACGTGATGCGATCGACGATTCGGGCGCCTTCCGGGCCGCCCTCGAACAGGTGTTCGTGCTCCCAGTCTTCGAGCGGCCCGTGGACCATTCTCTCCACGACCCTCCGCGGACGATCCAACTCGACGATCTCGTGGACGACCGACTGCCGTTGTCCGTACGCGCGGATTTCGAATTCCAGTTCCACTCCGGCCGCCAGCACTTCCGGAGCGGAGAGGAAAGTCAGTTGGTTTTCGGGCAATGCCAGGCGGGCGACGTTGGCCGGACGTGTCAGAAAATCAAAAATCTGTTCGACGTCGCAGGCCAGAGTTTGCTCGTGTTCAAAGACCGCCATCGGCCGGCTCCGGTAGATTTCAAGACCTGCAGCGTCGCGTGTGGCGGGGCCGGTTGTCAACCACGCGGCGGTGCCGTGATTGACCCGATGGTCGGCAATCCCTGAAATGGGATTGTGCCGCCAGCGACGACGTCGACGGGGACCGTAACACATGCAGTTTGAAGTTGAGACACTCCGCGCCTGCTGGTTCCTGGCGGGACCGACCGCCTGCGGCAAGACGGCCGCGGGGATCGCGCTGGCCGGGCGGATCGGCGGCGAGATCATCGCGCTGGATTCGATGTCCCTGTACCGGGGCATGGACATTGGCACGGCCAAGCCGACCGCGGCGGAACAGACACGCTGTCCGCATCATCTGATCGATATCGTCGATCCGCACGAGGAGTTCTCGGTCGCCGAGTACCTGCGGGCCGCGCATGCGGCGTGCCGGGGCATCCTGGAGCGCGGTTGCACGCCGCTGTTTGTGGGGGGGAGCGGCCTGTATCTGCGGGCCGTACTGCGAGGCGTATTTCAGGGGCCGCCGGCGGACTGGGAACTCCGGCAGCGGCTTGAGCAGGAACTGCAGCAGACGTCCGAGTCCGAGTTGCATGCGCGGCTGCGCGCGGTGGACCCGGCAATGGCGCACCGCTTACCGCCGCAGGACGTGCGGCGCGTGATCCGCGCGCTCGAAGTACATCATTTGACCGGCCGTCCGGCTTCGGAGTTGCAGCAGCAGGTCCCGTTGGACGCCGCGCAGCGACCGCAGCACGTGTACTGGCTGTCGCCGCCGCGCGCGTGGCTCTACGACCGAATCAACCGGCGTGTGGAGCAGATGATCGAAGCCGGTATGGTGGACGAGGTGCGTGTGTTGCTGGACCGGCCGCATCCACCCGGCCGCACGGCCCGGCAGGCGCTCGGTTATCAGGAGATCATCGATCATCTGTCAGGCGTATGTTCTCTGCAGGAGGCCGTGGCGACGATCCAGACGCGGACGAGGCAGTTTGCGAAACGCCAACACACGTGGTTTCGCCATCTGGTCGAATGCCGGGCGGTGCCGATCAGCGGAGTGGAGACGGCGGAGGAGGTGGCGACGAGGATCGCCGGCTGGCCGGGACCATGATCTGCGCGGTGGATGCCAACCGCGCCCATTCAGCGGGCTGACGCCCGCCGCTCTCCGGTGTGCTTTTCAGGGGAGGAACGCATCGAGGAGAACACAGTCTGGCTCGGGTGCAAGACTCGCTCGTTGCCGTTCCGCCGGCGCCAGGACTGTGGTGCCGCGCGACAATGGAAGCGAGTCGCTTCCGGCAGTCAGGCGGGCGTTGCCCGAGAGCGTCATGAGGACGTGAAAGCGGTCGTCGTCCTCGATTTCAAACGCGCGTTCTGCGGTGTGTCGCCGGATGACGAATTGTTCGCACCGGACGAGTTCTTCGCAGACCTGCGTGGCGGCGCTGACGCGGACCGGTTGCACGGGGCCGACGGGGCCGCGCGTGAACTCGATGCACTGGATCGCGTCTTCAATATGCAGGGGTCTGGGTTTGCCGTCGGCCCCCAGGCGGTCCCAGTCGTACAACCGGAACGTGAGATCACTGGACTGCTGGATTTCGGCGAGCAGGATGCCTTCGCCGATGGCATGCACCGTGCCGGCAGGAACAAAGACGCAATCGCCGGCCTGGACGCGAAACGCGTGCAGACAGTGTTCCACGGTGCCGTCCTGCAGGCTGGCGCGGAGCGCTGATTCGCCAACGCCGGGCTGCAGTCCGACCCACAGCGTGGAGTCCGGTGCTGCGTCGAGAATGACCCAGGCTTCCGTCTTGCCGTTCTCACCCGGATCAAATTGCCGCGCGCGACGGTCATCCGGATGCACCTGCACCGAGAGCCGGTCGTTCGCGTCGAGCAGCTTGACCAGCAGCGGGAACTGTTGCCGACCGGCGTGTCGGCCGAACAGTGCGCGGCCTCGCTCCGCGGCGAGGCGGTGCAGTGTCCAGCCAGCGAGCGCGCCATTGACAACGACGCTCTGGTCCGCGCCGTGGTCGACGATCTCCCAGCTCTCGGCGTAATCTGCCGCTTCGCCGAGTTGTTTTCCAAGCACGGTCCCGAGGCGACGACCGCCCCACCGGATACGCTTCAGAATTGGTTCGAACACGAGCGGTTGCATCGCGTGCCGATGATAGCAGTTCGCTTGGCGGCTCCCCAAGACAGTTGCTATAGTTCGCAGCCGCAGTTGTGTGGCCCAGGGCCGGCCATGGACAGCGGGCAGTAATTTTTTTTCGCGGCGTACAACCGGAATGTGGACGGCCGAAACGGGGAGAGGCCGCCGCGCGTTGTGCCCGCTGAGCAGACGGACTGCGTTGGAAGTGGAGGTGGGTCCGGCGCTTCACGGAGGAACGTGGTGAACGACTCTCAAATCGAACTCTCCATCGGAGAGACTTTCCATATCGGCGGCTATGCCGTCACGATCCTCGACATTGACGGCGACGAAATCCGGTTCCGCATCGACTCCCCCGAGGATGAAGACTCGGGGGCGTATCCGTCGGTGCTGGACCGCATGTTCCGGCCGCGTTGACACGGTAGATCAGCCGGCGTGCGCGGTGATCGGCAGCGTGGCAGGCTGTCGGCCCGGTGATTCGGCAGCCGAGGCGTCCCCCAGTTCCGCCAGACGCTGCATGAGCAGCGCGGTAACCTCCTGCAGGAGGTCCTGCGTGATGCGCCGCCCGTACCAGGCTGACAGGTCGACCGCGGGACCGTACGTCAGCCGCACCCGCGTGAACGTGTGAAACGGCTCGACGAGGTTAGCGCCCTGCGGTGCGCCGTGAATGAACACGGGGTAGACGGGGAGCCGGGAATGCAGCGCCAGCCACGCGACGCCCGGGTTGCCGGGGAGCAGTTGTCGCCCGTCTCCCCCTTCGTTAATACGGCCTTCCGGAAAGATGCCGATGAGGCGGCCCGCCTTCAGTCGGCGGAGCGCCTCTTTGACCGGCCCCATGTCGCGGCCGTTGCGATCAACGGGAATGACCTGCATGGTGCGCGTGACAAACCCGCGAAAGCCTCCGAATGTGCAGTATTCACTCGCCGTCAGGAATTCCGGCCGGCGCACACGATATCCTTCGGACTTCAGGGGGCTACCGGAAAAGACCAGGATCGGGTCGACCGGACTGCGGTGGTTGACGATGATCAGCGCCCCGCCGTCAACGGGGAACGGGCAGCGCTGCCTGATCCGCTGCCGGAACACGAGCGGCGTGTAGAACCGGGAGATGACGTGCAGCAGCCACAGTCGCCAGTCGCGATCGCAGTGCAGCGCGGCGCGCAGCACAACCATCCCGGCGACGGCCAGGTAAATGCCAAGTGTTGCGCAGGCTCCGAATTCAGCCGCCATTTCAAGCTCGAACGCTGCAGGAACAGCTCACTGACGCCGTATCGTGTCAGCGCGCAGACTCCGTCGCAAGCAAGTCCCGCGCGCCTCAATCCCGGACGTTGATCGTTACAACCGGAACAGTTGTTGTGGACGTCAGGACGGCTCAACTTGAGCGAATTCCCGCCCTGTGCGAGATTCCGTCCCGAATGTGGCATGGGGCGGATGGATGCGATCCGATCCAATGTTCGGACGAATTCCGGGAAACTGACATGCACGGAACGGTTCGTGCGGCCCTCTGTACCGACGTGGTCACGATCGGACCGGATGCGCTCCTGAGCGCGGCGGAGCTGCTGCTGGTCGAGCAACGAACCCCCGAACTCTACGTCGTCTCTCCGTGCGGGCTGCTGCTCGGCGTCCTGCCCGACTACGAGGTGCTGAAGCTGCGGCTGCTGGGCACGCGTCCGGGCACAGAATGCGTGGCCGACGTCATGGCCGTCCACGTCGAAACGGCGACGCTCGATACGCCGCTGGGAGACGTCGCCTGCCGGCTGCGGGTCAACGTTCATTCGCGGATCCCGGTCATCGACGACGGACGGCTGGTGGGATATGTCTCGCGGCGCGATGTGCTTGCGGCGCTGCTCGAGGACGGCGGAGGCGTTGGGGCGTCAACCGTCGTGACGGGCGGAGACGAGTCGCGAGGTCGTAACGCCGTGCCTGCTCCGAACTACCTCCGCAATGCGCGTCTGGCAGCAGCCGGGCCCGGAGTGTGATACAGCACGCGGGGCGGGGCAATGTCGTGGCCGTCAGCCGCGTCAAGCACGTTCAACGGCGGAATATAGCGGGCTGACGCCCGCCGCTCGCCTGGACGACCAACGCAGAGGACTCACGGAACTGCGTCTCAAACACGATAACCGTTCCGTTCACGAGCGCCGCGAGACGGCGGCCGTCGCCGGAGAAGAGCAGTTTGGAACATGCGCCGCGATCTACGGCCAGGTCGTACAGGTACTGTCGGGTCGCCGTATGCCACAATTTGATTGTGCCGTCGCCATCGGCAGTGGCGAGGCAACAGCCATCCCGGGAAAAGGCGACGGCCGTGACAATCGCCCGGTGTCCCCGGAGCACCGCCGATTCCCGCCGATTCGCAATGTCAGTGAGAATGACACATCGGTCGCTGCCGCCGGATGCCGCCAAACCGCTGTCCGGATGAATGGCAATGCAGTTGGCCGGTCCGTGATGCGTGGCAATTTTCTGCACCAACTGACGGGATCGGGCATCAATCAGCAACACATCGTCGAGTGCGGCGACAAGGATGTAGCGGCCGTCCGGAGACCAGGCGACGGCACGGGGATCGCGGGTGACCAGGCTGCCGAGTTCCTGACCGGTGCGGGCATCAACCCAGAGGACGAGGTTCTGCCCGAAGTCGATCGCCACGAACCAGGCGCCGTCGGGAGACAACGCGAGAGCGGTGGGCGGTTTCAGCGTCCGCAGCGTGCCGAGATCCTGCGGCTCGTGACGGGGCCACGACCAGCGGCTGACGCGCCCGGTCTCGGCAACACCGACCAGGGTGGCGCCGTCGCAAGTCAGGCAGGAGCAGAGGCGGTTTGCCCCCGTGATCGGGACTGACCGGGGTTGCGTCGCGTCACTTGAGGCCCGCAGAACATGAATCGCGTCGCCGCCGATGGCAAGCTTGCAGCCGGCCTGCGCCAGGTCCGCGATGTCGCAGACGTTCATGTCCTGCGCGCGCGGCCAATCCATGATTGGACTACGTGCGTCTGTCGACCAT
>CAZWGW010000037.1:0-18831 GCA_964633565.1 uncultured Planctomycetaceae bacterium | reverse complement strand
ATCAGGAGGCAAACCTCGTCTTGTGGAAACAGGTCCCGAGCCATAGATTCCGCCTCCAGTGCACACTCGCCGGAGTCCGGAATGGCACAGGGAAGTGCCCAGTCAGTCTCGCAGGATTCGTCCGGCTCAGTCCCTGAGTCCGGGGAGATGTTCCCCTGTCTGACGGCAGGACACTCTGAGCCGCCATTTCACCTGGGCCATCGACGCTGGCTGGACGGGCTGCGCGGCATCGCGGTCCTGATCGTGGTGGCGTACCACGTCCACCTGATCAAAGGGGGCTGTTTCGGCGTCGACATCTTCTTTGTCCTGAGCGGTTTCCTGATCACCACGCTTCTGGTGGAGGAATGGCGCGTACGCGGGGCCATCGACCTGAAGCGGTTCTACGCGCGCCGCATCCTCCGACTGGTGCCAGCGCTCTACGTCATGCTGGGCATCGGCTGGCTGTACAATTTCTGCTTTCGTTCATCGGCTGAACTGAGCGCGTACGTGCGAGAGATGATCGTGGCGGGATGCTACGTCACCAACTGGCCGGACTGGCACAAGGTCCCCGGGTTGACGATCGCCCACACCTGGTCATTGTCCGTGGAGGAGCAGTTCTACCTGCTCTGGCCGCCGGTGCTGCTGGTGATGCTGCGGGCGCGTCTGACTCCGCGGGCGATCGCCGTGTGGTTGTGCGCGGGGGCCTTCGCATCCGCGGCGCTGCGACGCGTGCTCTTCGAGCGCGGGCACGCGGAGGGTTACGACCACATGTATTTCCTGGGCAAACTCTACATCGGGCTGCACACCCGCGCGGACTCGCTGCTCATCGGCTGTCTGATCGGTGTGCTGGCCGGATGGAACCTCCTTTCCCGTTCGCCGCGCTACCACCGCCTGGTCGCCATAGCGTCCGTGGCCGCCGCCGCCGGGCTGGTCTTCATGCTCGTGAAGCGCGACTGGTATTACACGGACTGCTTTCACGGGCTGTACACGGCGGTCGCGGCCGCCGTCGCCGTGCTGCTCATCCACCTGCTCCAGTCACCATCGCGATGGGCCCTGATGATCCTGGAGTCGCGACCGCTCGTCGGCGTCGGACGGATCTCGTACGCGGTGTATCTGTACCACATTCCGATCATCCGCTGGCTGTACCCGGAACAACTGGGCTGGAAGGCGCCCGCGGAGACCGTGACGGTCGTGGCCCTGTCACTCGCAGCCGCAGTGGCTTCGTACTACGTCGTCGAACGACCCTGCCTCCGCTGGAAGAGCCGATTGCAACCGCTGGTCGCGGCGGCACGCGCTGCTGATCAAGACGCTCGTGATCCTGCGGCAGAACCACGGCGAGTACTGCGCCACGCCGCGTGAGTGTGTTCCGATGACGGAGTCGAACTGCCCAGCGACGGCTCCAACTCATTGAAGTTCTTCGGGAGGCATGGATGCCGCACGAATGCAACCGGATCGTGCCGCAGGAGGCAACGCGCACACTCCCTGACCCGGCCGACAGTGGATCGGGACCAATGCAGCTGGAGACCTCGTTTCGCCTGGGCCACCGCCAGTGGCTGGACGGTTTGCGCGGCATCGCGGTCCTGTTCGTGCTGGCATACCACCTGCGGCTCGTCACGGGTGGATGCTTCGGCGTCGACGTCTTCTTTGTCCTGAGCGGGTTCCTGATTACGACGCTCCTGGTCGAGGAATGGCGACTGTGCCGTGCGATCGACCTCAAGCGATTCTACGCGCGCCGCGCCCTGCGGCTCCTGCCGGCATTTCTCGTCATGCTCGGTGTCGGGTGGTTGTATAACATTCTCTTCGGTTCACCCGACGAAATGGATGCGTATCGAAAGGAAATGACTGTTGCTGCCTGTTACGTCTCCAACTGGCCGGACCTGCATCAGACCGCTCAGCCGACGCTGGGGCACACCTGGTCGCTGTCGGTGGAGGAGCAGTTTTACCTGCTCTGGCCGCTCCTGCTGTGCGGCATGTTGCGGTTGCGGCTTGCGCCCCGCACAATGGCCCTGTGGCTGTGCGCCGGAGTGCTCGCATCCGCCGTACTGCGACGTGTCTTGTTCGACTTCGATCGTCCCGACGGCGTGGAATTCATCCAATTCGCATATCGGTTGTATGTGGGGTTGCACACCCGCGCGGACGCGCTCCTGACCGGTTGCCTGGTGGGAGTGCTGGCCGGATGGGACCTGCTGCCGCGCTCGGCACGATTCCGGCGCCAGTTGCAAATCGCATCGGTGCCTGCGGTTGCAGTACTCGCCTTCATGTTCCTGCGCCGCGACTGGTTGCGCGCGGACTGTTTTCACGGCCTGTTCACGCTGTTTGCCGCCGCGGTCGCCGTGCTGCTGGTGCAACTGTTGACGTCGCCGTCGTGGTGGGCCCTGCGGATCCTGGAATCGCGGCCGCTCGTCGGAGTCGGACGCATTTCGTATGCACTGTATCTGTACCACATTCCGATCATGCGCTGGTTGAGGGCGGAGCGGTTGGGGTGGGATGCACCCGTGCCCACGTTGACCGTCGTCGCCCTCTCGTTGGGGGCCGCCTTGGCGTCTTACTTCGTCGTTGAGCGCCCCTGCTTACGATGGAAGAGCCGGTTGAGACCCGCGATCGTTACCCAATCGCTCGAAGCCGCACCGGCGCGGGAATTGAGCGCTGCAGCCTGAGTACGTCGGGAATCCGGGTCGTGCGCGAGGATGCGACAACCAGAGTTGCATCGTGTCCCGCTACGCCGCGGCGCGTGCGTGCGTGCACCGGGAGCGGTGATAGGCGGCAATCACGTCAGCGCACGCCCCGACCTGCCGTACGCGGCCCTGGTCCAGCCAGACCGCCCGATAGCAGAGCCGCTGCAGCGAGGCGAGGTCATGGCTGGCGCAGATCATGATCCGCGCCTGCGACATCATCTCTTCGATCCGCCGTGCGGCTCGCTCCTGGAACTCGGCGTCTCCCGCGGCGAGCACCTCGTCGATGAGCAGGACCTCGGGGTCAATCGCCGTGGAGATGGAGAAGGCCAGACGCACCAACATGCCCGAGGAGTAGTAGCGGACCGGCATGTTCAGGTGCTCGCCCAGCCCGCTGAATTCGGCGATCGCACCCGATTTCCGGCGGACGCTCGCAGGGGTCTCCCCCTGCAGATAGCAGCGAAACGCGATGTTCTCCCAGCCCGTCGCGTCCGGCTCGAATCCCAGCGTCAGGTCGAACAAGGAACTGATGCGTCCGCGGGTGATGCACGTGCCGCGCGTCGGTTCATAGATCCCGGCCACGAGCTTGAGCAGCGTGCTCTTTCCCGCTCCGTTGCCGCCCAACACTCCCAGCCGATCTCCCTCTTTGACCTCCAGGCTCACATTCTGCAATGCGTGGACCGTGATCGCCGGATTCGCGGATTGCCGGAACAGGCCGCGGAGAACGTAGTCCTTGAACGATGCGCGCAGGTGCCTGCGGACGCGGAAGGTCAAGTCGGCCTGATCGATCCGGATATGCGCCATGCCTGTCTTCCGCCCGGCAATCAGAGGTAAAACACGATCCGCCGCTGCATGCGAGTCAGCATCACGACGGCGGTACCGGCTGCGGCCGCAACGGTGACGGCGGCAATCCCGAATGCGGCGGCCGACGGCGACTGGTTTTCGAGCAGCGGCGCGCGGAGAAGTTCCAGAAAGCAGGCCAGTGGATTGTAGTTCACCAGCCACCCCAGGCTCCGCTGTTGCAGCATCCGGGCGGGATAGATCACGGGGGTCAGGTAGAACAGCATCTGCAGAGCAACGTCGCACAGATGCTGTGCATCGCGGAAATGGACGTTGACCAATGCGGCAATGGTGGCGGCAGACCAGCCAAACAGAAACAGGAGTATCAACCCGGGCGCCAGCGTGAGCAGCGGCAGCGGGTCACCGAACCCGCGGAAACACGTCAACAGCACCAGCACGACCAGTAACGCCAGCAACAGGTGGACTGCGGCCCCCAGTGCCGTACGGAGCGGATAGATTGCCAGCGGCGCCCGATGCTGGCGGATGTACGCGTCGGCGAGGAGGAGGCTCGAGCATCCCTCCAGGGCCACGCTCGACAGGAAATTCCAACCGGCGAATCCGATCAGCAGATAGGGACAATATTCCCGAATGTCCACCTGAAACAGCTCGTGAAAGACCGCGCACAGAATTGCGGTCATTGTCAGCGGGCGGAGCAAAGACCAGCCCACTCCAAGTCCGGAACCCCGATAGCGCGTGCGCAGATCAAGTTGGATGAGCGACAGCCAGAAGTAGCGGCAGCGCCAGATGTCGTGCAGATAAGCGGCCATTTCACTTGGTTGATCGCGGCAGCGGGCCCTGCGGGTGGGGCGCGACTGTGACGGCGCATGGCGGACACGGTTCGCGGGTGCGGCCTTGTATCGCTCCCCGGATAGTCCGTCAATACGGTCCCCCAGGGTGGCGCCGACGATCGGCAGGAGCAGCACAAACTGCCATTTCCGCAATCGGGCAGCCGGGTTACGATCCCTCCCCGCTGCGACCAACGGGGGCCAGGTCGGTGATCGCGATGTGAGGGGAATCATCATGCATTCATACCTGCAGCGAGTGCGCAAGGCCGCCCGTCTGGCGCGTCGCGCGGTGCAAGTGTTGCGGAGCGACGGTCCTGCGGCAGCGTGCTTCCACACGTTCCGCTATCTGGCGCTCCGATCGGGAGTCATGGCGCAGCAGGACCTTTTGGCCGCGATGACGGAGCGGCAGGCCGCCATGATGCAGTGGCAGCAAGGACTCACCATCACGCTCACCCGGCAGCAGCAGTCCGTCGGATTGCTGACATCGCAGTTGCGGCAACAGCAGCAGCACCTGGGGGAGCTTCAGGACCAGGAGACGCAGTCGCTGCGGTGGCTGGCGGAACATCATCGGGCGGCACGCGCTGGTCTGGCCGCCGTTCCGTTCGTGGATGACGACGCCGGACCGCTGATCACGATCGTCATGCCGGTCTGGAATCGACAGGCGCTGGTCGGAGCTGCGATCGAAAGTGTCCTGAACCAGACCTTCCGCAACTGGGAACTGGTCGTCGTCGACGACGGCAGTACCGATGGCAGCCGCGAGGTCATCCTGGAGCGGACGCACGATCCACGCGTCCGGCTGCTGACGCAGGACCATGTGGGGGTCTGCCGGGCGCGGAACCGGGCACTGCGCGAGGCGCGGGGCGAAATCATCACGTATCTTGATTCGGATAATGAGTGGTTTCCCGGCTACCTCGCGGAGGTCGCCCGTACGTTTCGCGCCTGCGCCGACGCGGATTGCGCCTACGCCGCGCAACTGGTTGAGGGCGGAAACCACGGGGAAGCGTGGATTCGCAGCGTACAATTCCAGCGCGACACGTTCGCTGAGGCGGGCGTGATCGACCTGAACGTCTTCGCCCACCGCCGGGAGATGGTGGACCGGTTCGGCGACTTCGACGAACGTCTCACGCGGCTGGTCGACTGGGACCTGATTATCCGTTACACGCGGCACAGAGATCCCGTGCCCGTTCCGGTCATAGGCGGCCGCTACCGGGTCGCTGGCGCCGACAGCATATCGCGCAACGCCGGCTTCTTCCGCAACCGCTACGAACTGCGGCGGAAACACGAACGTCTCCTCCCTCGCGACCTGCGTGTGCTGTACGTCGTCTGGGATTACCCGCAGTTGACCGAGACGTACGTCCGCTGGGAAATCGCGTGCATGAAACGCTGGGGCGTGCACGTGGAGGTCTGGTCGGAAGTGGAACGGACCGCGTGCCCGTACGCATCCGAGGTCCCCGTCCACTACGGTTCGCTCGACGAGGCAATGCGCAAGGTCCGGCCGCACGTGGCGCACGTGCACTGGTTGCATATCGCCGAGCGGTATCACGAGCAGATTGCCCGCGCCGGCCTGCAGTTGACCGTGCGGGGGCACGGGTTCGAGTTCCATCCGGAGTCGCTGCCGAGGCTGTTGCGGAACAACGCCATCCAGGCGATCTATGTCTTTCCGCATTTCCACGCCGCGCTGCCCGCCGATCCAAGGATTCGGCCCATGACGGCGGCGTTCAACGGCGACCTGTACTATCCCCCACCGGAGAAAGACCCGTTCCTGGTCGTCCGGACGGCATCCGCCAAGCCGGCGAAGGGACTGGAGACGTTCATTGACGTCGCCCGTCAATGCCCGCAGCACCGGTTTGTTCTGGTGCTCGGAGTCCTCAATGGTCTGGAACACTATTCCGGGCAACTGCAGGAATACAACCGGCGGCAAGGCAGCCCGGTGGACATTCGGCTCAACGTTCCCACGGAGGAGGCGGCCGCACTGGTTCGGCAGGCGGGAATCTACCTCCACACGTACGGGACGGACGAGCCGTTCGGGATGCCGATTTCGATTGCAGAAGCCATGGCCACCGGGGCGCTCGTATTCGCTCCGGCGCTGCCCGGAGCGGAGGAGTACGTCGGGCCGGCCGGCGGCCTGTACGCATCGGCGGACGACGTCGCGGCCGCCATTCGCCTCTCGGCCCGGGCCTATCCGGAGCAATGGCGGGAGCGGCAGCAAAGGGCCGCGGAGTTCGCATACCAGAATTACGCGGATATCGTCGTGCTGCGGCCGCTGCTTGACGAGTGGCTGGAAACTGCTGATGCCGGCATCGACGCACCGTTGATCAACGACGAGCTGCAGACGCCCGAAATCCAGCCGGCGCTCCGCTTCCTCATGGACCAGCCGGGGCTCGCGCTGATTGACAATTTCGGTCGGAGCTATCTTTCGCACGCCGTCGGCGCCGGCCGCAGGGCGCACGAGTGGGGCGCGGATGCGGATGTCCGCAAGGCGGCGCTGTGTCATTCCGTGTACATTGACCGGCGGATCAGCCCGACGCCGGAAAACCGGGCGATCCTTCGCGAACGGATCGGAGAGCGCGCGGAGCGGCTGGCGTATGCGTTCTGCGCCGTGGTGTTCGTGCACCTCGAGCCGGCTCTGGACAGGCAGCCTCCCTTCGAATTCCCCGATCAGATCGCCGGCGGAACACTGCGCCTGAACGCCGCAGACTTTGACGACCTGTGCCTGATCCACCTCG
Source organism: uncultured Planctomycetaceae bacterium (assembly GCA_964633565.1). Lineage (GTDB taxonomy): Bacteria > Planctomycetota > Planctomycetia > Planctomycetales > Planctomycetaceae > CAZWGW01. The sequence goes on along the minus strand of CAZWGW010000037.1, from coordinate 11,829 downwards.
CGGAGTGGACGGAAAAACGGAATCGCTGCCCGGATGCGGCATTGGATCCTGCGTTCTATCGCCGGATCGCTCAACGTCTCGGCGGGCGCGCCGCGGCCACGTTCGCGGCGGAGAAATCCGACCAGCCAGCCGACGCCCGATGGCAACATCGCGCCGCGTAACCTGCTCATCGGACGATTCGCTGAGAACATGGGACGACCGCCATGGATGGCGGAGACTGCCGCATGGACGCAATCACGACGAAGTCGAACACCTTGCCCACCAGCGCAGTGCCTTCTGCTGCGGCCGCCCGCACCAGGTGGCCGGACTACGTCTGGCTGGTCGTCTGCATCGCCGCTTCGTCGTTCTGGTGCGTTAGCGCAGCGCCGCATCTCGGTCCGACATTCGACGAACCGAACTACGTCGCGAACGGCCTGGAACGGTGGCGGACGGGGAGTTACGGCCCGCTGCTGCGGCAGGGGACAATGCCGCTGCCCGTGGACGTCATTTCGTGGCCGCTGCACATGTGGGAAGAATTCCGCGGGATTCCGTTCCGCGTCGGCCTCAACGAACAGAAGTATCCTTCCATCCTCGACGATCTGTCGCTCGTGCTGCCAGTCGCGCGGTGGGGGACGCTGTTGTTCTGGTGGATTCTGCTGATTTACGCGTGTCGCATCGGCCGGACCGCCGGACCGTGGGGAGGACGGCTGGCCGTGGCACTGACCGCCTGCGAGCCGAACCTGCTCGCGCACGCCACACTGGCCACGACGGACGTCGCCGCGACCGCGTGCCTGCTGATGCTGGCGTATCATTTTGCCGCCGGCCGTGAGCGGAGCTGGACTCCCCGCGTGCTCATCCCGGGTGTACTGTTTGGCGTCGCGCTCTTGGCGAAGGCTTCCGCCCTGGTCTTCTGGCCGTTGTGCCTGGTCGGCATCGAATGGCACCGGCTGTGGCGCGCGCGACGCAACAACGGGTGGCAAATTGCGATCGGGTTACGCGCGTCGTTCCGCGACGGCTGGCAAATCGGGCTGCTGGGGCTGGCCGTCGCGATCCTCTACGTCGGCACGGAGTTTCGCCCGGAACGGTCGTTCGTGGCGTGGTCGCATGGTCTCCCGGAGGGGACACTCAGGCAGTGCATGACGTTTGCAGCCGACCATCTGCGGATCTTCCCCAACGCCGGTGAAGGGCTGGTGTATCAGATCAAGCACAATATCCGCGGGCACAGCGTGTACATCCTGGGGCAGACTCACCATCGCGCGTTGTGGTACTACTTCCCGCTCGCCATGGCGATCAAGCTCAGCCTCGCCACGCTCCTGTTGTCCCCGCTGGTTGCCTGCCTTTCGCCGCGGTCGTTGAGTCACTGGGCCCTGGCCGCAGGGGGCGTCTTGCTGCTGTTCAGCGTCACGTACCGCGTCCAGATCGGTATTCGACTAGTCCTGCCGCTCGTCGCCCTGCTGACGATCGGCAGCGGAGCGGCCGTCTCCATTGCCCGGTGGACGGTCACTTCGGTCCATCGTCGACGGCTCTGCACCGGATTGGCGGTCGCCGCCTGCGTGTGGGGAGCGCTCACCTCAGTGCAAGCCTGGCCGCACGCGCTGGCCTACACCAACGAACTGTTCCGCGGCGACTGGCATGGCGGTCCACCCCTGCACGACTCCAATATCGACTGGGGTCAAGGATTGGTCGAGCTGGACGGCTGGCGGCGCGACCATGGACTGCCGAGCATCAACGTGTGGTACTTCGGCTCGGACCCCGCCGTAAAGCGCGCGCCGTTCCGATCCGTACCGCTGCACCAGCACAAGGTCACGACACTTGCCGAACTCTCCAGCGAAGTGCACGGGAGCCATCTGGCCGTCAGTTCGACGCTGCTGTACGGATCGCTGCTGAGCCTGGAGCATTACCACTCCGCGCAGTTCCTGCGCAATCTGCGGCCGGTGGACCGGACGACGACGTTTTACATCTTCGAACTGCCGCTGGCCGAAAGAGCGATTGAGATCGCAGGGCAGAAACAGCCCGCCGCGCATCGGTAGTCACCGCCGGGAGAATCCGCGCATGCGGGGGGTGCTCTATGCGGTGCTCCGGGCGTCTCTTCGCCAAGGCGTATTCCGATTGACGGCGTATTCAGCCCACATTACAAGTCCCCGCCCTGTTGCACGGGTTTTCCTGAATCGCGCCGTCGAAAGCCATGCCCCGCCCCGGACGTCGACTGCCTTCGATTGGCCTGTTCTCACTGGGTGCCTTGAGTGCGGCGGCCCTGCCGCTGGCACTTGCCGAGGCATTTGTGCGTTTCAATCCGCCGGCCGATCTACAGCAGTATCTGGGGGAGTCGTCGCGCGAGGCAGGCGTATTCCGGTCGCACCCGGAACTGGCGGCCACGTATCGTTCCTGGGCAGCCTTCCACGAGCAAAACCACGCGCACCTCGCGCCTCACCTGCCGCTGACGGGACACTCTGACCCGCGCCCGATCTGGGCCCTCTTCGGGAATTCGTTCATCCAGGCGCCCGGCATGCTCGGCGACACGCTGGCCGCCGCGTCGCCCGAGACGCGGTTCTTCTACCTGAAACGAAATGAGCTGCTGCCCGTGCGGCTGGCGCAGATCGAATGGCTGCTCAATTCCGGATTTCATCCGCAACGGATCATCGTCGAATTGATGCCGATCGATACGCTCCCGCTGATCTGGCATCCCCTGGATTCCTGGTACGTGACGTCGCATGGCGCGTTGACCTGGAGGCCGCAACTGCCGGACGGCGCCTGCCGCTGGTTCGCCGACCACAGTCGACTGGCGCTTGCCGCCTGGGTTCGCTGCGGCGCGGCGGAGCGCACGCCGCACGACCTCTGTGGCGCCGTCGACGCGACGCTGCACGGCGACCTCGACCGGATGTTCGCGAGCCTGTCGCGGACGTCGCGCGCCTGCGGCGTGCCGGTCACGATCCTGTTGATCCCGGCGCACGAACAATCCATCGGAAAGGCGACGTTTGCGTTCCAGGACAGCGTGACGGACCTCCTGACCGCGCACGGCTTCGACGTCATCGACCCCCGCAGTGCCTTTGCGCGGCACAACCGCCCCGAAGAACTGTATGTCCCGGACAAGCACCTGAGTGCGGCCGGCAATGAGCTGCTGGTCCGTGAACTCCTCAGTCCCGACGTGCGCGGCACCGCCATGACGTCGCGTCCGGCATCCCGGACGATGGTGCAATGAGCCGCATCCGGCATCCGTCCGGCGTTGAGTCGCTGACATGAATTTCACCGACGATCGTTTTCTGTGGATGTTCCTGGGCGTGTTCGTCCTGTGGCGGCTCGTCCGGCGTCAACAGGCCGTCACGATCGGCGTTCTGGCCGTGTTCAGCGTCATCTTCTACGGCTACTCCGTCTGGGAGTGGGAGCCGTTGCTGCTGGCTTACTGCGTCGGCGACTGGGCGCTCGGCCTGGCCATCCGCCGCGCCCGTCGGCCCCGGCTCGTCCTGGGACTGGGCGTTGTGCTGAACCTGGCCGGACTGGCATGCTGCAAGTACACGCCGCTCGTCGTCGGCACGCTGTCACGGCTCACTCCCGCAATCGACTCGTCCGGCGCCCGGTCGGTGATCGCCGATTGGGTCGTACCGTGCGGGATCTCGTTCTACTGCTTCACGGGGATCGCCTACCTGATCGACGTGTACCGTGGAGACGCCCCGGCGGAGCGCAGCCTGTGGCGATTCACGCTGTTCATGTCGTTCTTCCCGCAGCTCGTCGCCGGGCCGATCCTGCGGGCGCGCGATTTCCTCAGTGACCTGCAGCCGGGCAGGCTGCCGACGGAGAGCACCGCGCCTCTGGAAGCGTGCGCGCTGATTGCGCGCGGATACGTCAAGAAGCTGATCCTCGCCGACCGGATCGCGTTCGCGGTGGACCCGTACTTCGCCCATGTGGGCGACCCGACCACGGCGGGGGTCTGGTCGTTGCCGTATCTGTACCTGTACGCCCTGCAGATCTACCTGGATTTCTCGGCCTACTCCGACATCGCGCGAGGCCTGGGATTGCTGTTCGGTTTCCGTTGGCCGGAGAACTTTGCGAACCCATACGCTGCGCCCTCCATTCAGGAATTCTGGCGGCGTTGGCACATCACGCTGTCGCTGTTCCTGCGCGATTATCTGTACATCCCGCTGGGTGGCGGCCGGCGCGGCGAACTGCGCGCGGCCGGGAACCTGATGCTCACGATGCTGCTTGGTGGGTTGTGGCACGGCGCGAGTTGGTCGTTCGTCCTGTGGGGCGGATTGCACGGAGTCTTTCTGATCGTGCATCGCACCTGGTCGCGAACGGCGCTGGGACAATGGCTTGCCGCGCTGAGCGGACCGGCGGGGAAGACCTGGCGTCTTGCCGGCATGCTGCTCACGTTTCATGCCGTCTGCTTCGGCTGGTGCTTCTTCCGGCTGACGCAGCTCCCGCTGAGTCTGGCCTGTGCCGCCAGTCTGTTCGACTTCGATTCCGGTCGCATGCTGGTCGGCGGTGCGGCCGATTCCGCGCTCTGGGTGCTGCTGGCGGCATATGCGCTGTTGTCGACGTTGATCCATTACGGCCATCGCTGGTTGCAGCTCTGGTCGACGGCGGACCGGCCCCTCCTCGCCCCATTCCTGGGGGGCGTGCAATGGGGGACAGTCTCGTCGCTGTTTCTGCTGTCGTTCGTGCTGTCGCGCGGTGGCGACGCGGCGCCGTTTATCTACTTCCAGTTTTGAATCCCGCTGATCCCCGTGAATTCACATCGATCACCCGATCCGGCGCCCGCGAGAACCCGCGGCCCGACGGCAACCGCCAGCCGCGCGGGGCTGATCGCCGCCGTGGGCGTCGCAACGGTGCTCCACGTCATTGCCAGCGTGCGCTCACCGTTGATCGCTCCTGACGGGATCGGATTCATTCAGTTTGCTCGGGAACTGGGCGACGATCCGCCGACGGCCATCCGCGAACACGCACAGCACCCGGGTTATCCGCTGCTGATCCTCGCGACACATGCCGTTACCGGGCGTCTGGCTGCGGGCGATGCCGGCTGGGAGTTCGCCGCGCGACTCGCCTGCGGGCTTTCGGGGCTGGCGTGCGTGGCGCTGATCTGGTTGTTCGTGCGCCGTGTCGTCGACGCGAAGGCCGCGACCGTGGCCGCCGTCGTGTTCGCAATTCTGCCGACAGTGCGCCAGAACGCCGCCGACGCGCTCAGCGATTCGACGCATCTGCTGCTGTATCTGGGCGCGGTCTGCGTGGTCTGTCACACGGTGAATGGTCGGCCGTGGTGGCGTTTCCTCCTCGCCGGCGGCGTGAGCGGGCTGGCTTTCTGGGTGCGCCCGGAGGGGCTGGCGGTCGCCGTGGTGTCAGCATCCTGCGTCCTGATCGTGCCCGCGTGGCGGGCTTCACTCGGTGGTGGTCGTCGAGCCGTCATCGGATCGCTGGGTTTCCTGCCGGGCGCGGCGCTGGTCGCCGCGCCACTGGTCATCGTCTCGGGAAAATTGACCGGTAAGCTCGCCGGCAAGCCGGGCTTTCAGCAATTGCAACATTCCGTCGCGCAGCCCGGCGCTGCAACAATGAACCCACCGCCTGAACGTCCGCCCGAACAACGTGTGAGCGATGTTCCGGTCATTCAAGTGCCGGGCGCCCCCACACCATGGAACGATCCGCTCCCGGTCACGGCAGCGGCGGCTGTGGCCCGGCTGAGTACGGCGCTGGCCGAAGTGTTGCACGGAATACTGCTCGTTCCGCTCCTGGTGGGAATTCCGATCGCATTTCGCCGCATGACGGGGACGTCGTTCTCCGTCTGCCTGATGCTTGCGCTCGTGCAGATCGGCCTGCTGCTGCTGCTGTACGGCCTGGGGGGCTATATCGATCGACGGCATCTGCTCCCGCTGGTGGCAATGCTGATGCCGACGATCAGCCTTGGTTCGCTGTCGATTGGACGCTGGCTCACAGGCATTGGACAATGCCATCGTAACGCTGGATGGCTCGCGCCCGCTGCCGCCGTGTGTGCGCTGGTCGTGCTGGTGCCACGTACAATCCGCCCACTGCACGAGAGCCACCTGCACAAACTGCGGGCGGCCGGATGGTTGCGAGAACATGGTCATCCGGGCGACATCGTCGGCTCGAACGCTGTTGAAGTGATCTATCACGCGTCCATTGACGGCGGCGTCTCTGCGGGGTCGCTGCTGCGAATTGGTCACCGGATCGATGCCGAGGGTCCGCTCACGCGGAATTCGTATCTGGTCGTGGAACTCGAAGCGGAAAACCGCCTGCCGGCGTGGTCGTCTGGCATTCCCGCGGAGTTCACACCAGTGGCCCGGATCGTCGGCGACCCGCGTCGCCAACAGCGGAACCTGGTGATCTATCAGCGTGGCGCGATTGTACAGAGCGCCGTGCTGACTGACCCGTCCGCAACACGGTGATCGCGTACTGAGGCTCACAACACGGGGATTGACGTCGTGAAACTGGGGCTGGTCACCGAACGGATTGGAACCTCGCTGGGAGGCGCAGAGCGCTGGACTTACGACTTCGCGCGCTGGCTGGTCGCCCAGCGGCACGACGTACACGTGGTCTGCCGCGCCGACGGCCGGTGTCAACTTCCAGAGGGTGCAATTCGGCACGAAGTGGAATGCCGGCGGTCGCCGATTGTCTTTGCCGCCGCGGCCTCTGCACGGCTGGCCGAATTGAATTGCGACGTCACCCACGACATGGGCGGCGGCTGGAATTGCGACGTCTTTCAGCCGCATTGCGGATCGAGGACGTCCGCTGTCCTCCGTAACCTGCACCGGATGTCGCCCGCCATGCGAATGGTGACAGGCGCGATTCAGCCGCTGCTGCCGCGTTACCGGAGATTTGCCGCACTGTGCGCACGCCAGTACGCCGGACCCCAACGATTGTTTGTCGCCGTGTCCCGGATGGTGGCGCGAGACTTCGAGCGGTTCCACGGCGTGGCCCCCGGGCGGATCAGGGTGATTCACAATGGCGTCGACACCGAACGATTCTCTCCAGTCGTCAGCAACCGACTCCGGCGGCAGGTCCGCGAACGGCTCGGGTTCGCGGATCAGGAAATCGTCCTGCTGCTGGTGGCGCACAACTTCCGACTGAAAGGACTCCCAGCGCTGATCCAGAGTGCCGCCCAACTGCGGCGGTGCGGAGCGCCGGTCCGGCTGCTCGTCGTCGGCAATGGACAGACCGCCCGCTATGCACGTGACTGCCGGCGACTGGGCCTCGACATCCACTTTGCGGGGGTCGTCTCCGATCCGCTGCCGTTCTACGCGGCCGCAGACGTGTACGTCCATTCCACGTACTACGACCCGTGCAGTCTCGTTGTGCTGGAGGCATGGGCCTGCGGTCTGCCGGTGATTACGTCGCGATTCAACGGCTGCGCCGAATTGATGCTGGACGGCCTCGAAGAATATGTCTTGACGGACCCGGCGAATGTGCAGGACCTGGTGACGCGCCTGGAACTGCTGCTGAACCCGGAGACGAGGCTTCGCGTCGGAATACGCGCCCGGAGTCTGGCGGAGGCGCATCCGGCCGAGCATTGTTTCTCACGGATCATGGATGTCTACGACGAGGTCCGTAGTGCGCGTCGCGCGACGGCATAAACAAGTCCTTTCCTGGGCCTGACGGCCGATGAAACTGCTGGTCCTCAGTGAATCCCCGAACCACGTCTCCTGCCGGTACCGTGTGCAGGCGTTTGAGCCCGCACTGCGCCGCGCCGGCTGGGACCTGGCCGTTCGACCGCTGTCGGGAGCCGGGACCAGTTTCTTTGCGATCCTGCGTGAGGCCGCCCGAAGCGACGTCGTGCTGATTCAGCGCCGCCTCCTGGCGCCCGCAAAACTGCAGCTTCTGAGACACTTCGCACGACGTCTCGTCTATGACGTGGACGACGCCCTGTTTCTTCGCGACAGCAATTCGACCAGGCCGGCGGACAGTTGGCGGCGCCGGGGCAGGTTCCGGGCGATGGTTGCCGCGTCCGACGCCGTCATTGCCGGGAATGAGTACCTGGCCGAGCGTGCGGCACGCTGGTCGCAGCACACGCGGATTGAGTGCATCCCGACCTGCGTCGATCCAGCGGCATACGCGCGCCCGACGTCCAGGCAACACGGGCAGGAGCTGCGCGTCGCGTGGATTGGCAGCCGCAGCACGTTGCCGTCGCTGAACGAGCTCGCGCCGGCGCTCCGCCGCGCGCAAGTCCACGTTCGCGGCCTGAAACTGCATGTCATCTGTGATCGCGCGCCCGATTTCCACGGAGTCAACATGGTGTTGCGACAATGGTCGCCCGATGTTGAAGCGAATGAACTCGCCCTATGCGACGTCGGCATCAGTTGGTTGCCCGACCACCCCTGGAGCCGCGGCAAGTGCGGCCTGAAGGTGCTGCAGTACATGGCTGCGGGGCTGCCGGTCGTCGTCAATTCGATGGGCGTGCATCGACGAATCGTGACTTCGGGCGTGCAGGGGTGGCTTGTTGAGCAGCCGGACGATGTCATGCGTGCGTTAGTGAAGTTGGCCGGTGATCCAGACCTCCGCACAGAGATGGGGTGGCGGGGCCGAGGACGGGTCGAGTCGGAATACTCCGTGGCACGTTGGGCAGAACTGTTTGTCGACGTGATCCGCGAACGCGACCTTTATCAACGAGCCGCCCAATGATTCTGGACGAACCACGCACAGACGATATCGCCGTCGAGCGCCGACCGCACTGCCACGTGTGCGGCGCCGAGGGCCGGCAAATGGATTACCAGCTCCGGGACCGCCTGCATTCCGTGCCCGGCGACTGGAGACTGCGGATGTGTCCTGCCCCGGACTGCGGGCTGGTCTGGCTGGACCCCATGCCCAGCCCGTCGGAGATACGCCATCTGTATCCGCACGGCTATTTCACTCATGCGCCCCAGCGGCATGGCATCCAGAGGACGGACGCTGGAGCCGGCGATTCCTCGATAACGTGGCAGGAGCAGTTTCGGCATGGCTGGCGAAACGGGCTGGCTCGAGTCGATCGATCTGCGCCGGCCAGGCATCCCGGCCTGTGGGAGCGAATCGGAAACCGGGCGGCAATACTGTGCCGAATCGTTCCGGGAATCGGCCCCCAGTGGCGGCATCCCGAACTCTGGATGCCGCGTCCGTTCCCATCGGCAAAACTGCTCGACGTCGGATGCGGCAGCGGGCAGTTTCTGGCGCGAATGCATGGTCTCGGCTGGGAGGTCGTCGGCGTCGAACCCGACCCGGCCGCCGTTCGTGCGGCGCGGGCGACGTACGGTCTGCATGTCGTTCAAGGGACTCTGGAGTCGCTGCAGAACGGCGTCGGCGAATTCGATGCATTGACCCTCCTGCACGTGATCGAGCATGTGCCTGATCCGCGGGAGACGCTCCACGCCGCGTGGCGCGTGCTGCGTCCGGGGGGTCGGCTCCTCATCGTGACTCCGAACGGCCGCGGCCTGGGGTCGCGCGTCTTCGGCAGCGCCTGGATTAACTGGGACCCCCCCCGGCACCTGCACGTGTTTACGGTCGCCGCATTGCACCGGCTGCTGGTGGAGACCGGTTTCGCACCGGAAAGGACATGCACCACGGGACGAAATGCGCGCTGGACCTGGGAAGCGAGTGCTGAGGTTCGAAATACGGGTCGCTGCCGGTGCGTGGACCAGCCGCGAAGCACGGCTGCGTCGCGCTGGGGCGGCAGACTGGCGCGGCTCGCCGAGAACGTGTTGCCGGGCCGGAATGAACTCGGCGAAGAACTGGTCGCAATCGGCGTCAAGCCGCCCGGCGATATGCTTCGAGCGTCTCCTGCGCACAGCGTCGCCAGGTGAACCCTGCGGCGTGAGAAAGGCCGCGGGCGGCAAGGGCTTCACGGTAACTCTCGTCCTGCAGTATGCGCCGCAGTCCGTCCGCGATGCTCTCCGGAGAGTGCGGGTCGATGTAGTGTGCGGCCTCCCCCATCACCTCCGGCAGCGAACTGCCGTTCGCGCACAGCACCGCGGTGCCGCAGGCGGCGGCTTCCAGTGCCGGCAGGCCAAAGCCCTCGTACAGGCTGGGAAAACAGAACAGGTCGGCCGCGCGCATCAGGCCGGGCACGTCCGCCTGCGGGACGTAACCGAGTGTCTGGAGGCAACCGTCCCGCTGCAAGCCTCGCACCAGGTCGCGAAAGTACGACTGACGCCAGCCATCGCTTCCGGCCAGCACCAGCGGGAATTCCCGCCGACAGCGCTCGGGAAGCAGTGCGTACCCGCGCAGCAGCCCCTGCAGGTTCTTGCGCGGTTCCAGCGTGCCGAGATACAGCACAAACCGCCCGGGCAAATCGTACTTGGCGCGGAGGTTCTGGTCCTCATCGGCGTTGCGCCGCGGGTGAAACTCCCGGTGATCCACACCAAGCGGAGTCGTAAATACTCGCGAGCGGTCGAGCCACGGGAAACAGGCCAGGAGTTCGGCGGTGGTAAACCGGCTGATCGAGATGACAGCCCGCGACTGCGCCAGACGAGCTCCCAGACAGGCGCGCAACCAGCGGCGGCGGTGCCGCGGCATGAACTCGGGATGGCGGACATAGGACAGGTCGCACACCGTGGTCACGAGCGGCAGCCCGACGTCGGGCGCGACGTAGTTCGTTTCGTGAAAGACGTTCCAGCGACCGGCCTCGCGCCGCAATCCACGGCTGGCGAGATTCCACAGCAATTGCCGGCCGGCGACCGGCAGCATCGCGCGCAGGGCGCTGCGCGCCGCCGATCCAAATCGGGACGCGCCCGCCTGGGGCCGAGACATGGCGTCCGACAGTGCTGCGGTCCGTCCGCCGATCGCCACGCCAACCGCTTCCACCTGTTCGAGCGCCTCCAGGGCCTGGCCCAGCCGCAGCGTGTACCAGCCGATACCGGAACGGGATCCCAGTGCGGGTCGGCCGTTCAACAGGATGCGCATCGTCCCCATCCCAAGATACGCGGCTCATTCGGCAGGCCCAACGCGCGGCGGACCTCATGAGCTGTGCGCAGGCGGCGAACGTTAGCCAATCCGGGCAAACATGAGAAGCCGATCTTCCCGGCGTCTGCGGGCAGGTCCGCCTTGACCAGATTGACGTATCCCCGTATGGATACGCCCCTTTCAATCGTTGTGGCCGTGCCATCGAACTCTGACGCCGTGCTGCCGCCATCCGATTGAATGTCGCGGATCGAGTCCGCAACGGAATGCCGAATCAAGCGTGTCTGAACGAACGATGCCGACGCCCGAGCGATCGCCGATGAGTGCCGTGACGGTGCCGGGAGACACAGCCGATCACGCCCGCCAATCGGCGCTGCTGCGGCGCTCTGTGTGGGCGTTCGTCGCACTCGGGCTGCTGGCGCGGGTCGTGCGATACGGTCTCAGGTTTCCGTTGTGGGAGGATGAGTGCTTCCTCTGTGCCAATCTGATTGATCGAGGCTATCGCGAACTGCTGCAGCCGTTGGACTACAACCAGGCGGCCCCGTTTCTGTTTCTCTGGCTGCAGAAGCTGGTGGTCGAGACGGTGGGGTTTCATGAATGGGGGCTGCGTCTGGTGAGTTTCGCGGCCAGCGTGGCCAGTCTGTTCCTGTTTCGGCACCTTGCGGCGCGACTCACATCCGGCCGGACGCTGGTGCTCGCCGTCGCGGCCTTTGCCGTCGGGTATCCGGCGATCCGCTACGCCGCGGAAGCCAAACCCTACGGCACGGACCTGCTGGCGGCACTCGTGCTGCTGACGTTGTGCGCGGAATGGCGTGTTCACACGGCGCAGTCCCGATGGTTGTGGATGCTGGCCGCTGCGGCGCTGCCGCTGACGATGCTGTCCTTTCCCGCGTCATTCGTGGGGGGCGGAGTGAGCCTGACGATCCTGGCGGTGGCGATCAAGACGGGTCTGCATCGCTCGCCGCGGATTGTCTGCGCGTG
>CAZWGW010000036.1:0-18868 GCA_964633565.1 uncultured Planctomycetaceae bacterium | reverse complement strand
CAGGACGGCGGCACGATCATCGCCGACGCCTGCTGCGGCTGGAAAGATTTCGACCAGGCGTTCCGCAGCCAGATGGAGCACTTCCTCCCCGGGAAACCGCTCCGCCGGCTGGAACCGGACGATCCGATCTTCGGCGCGTATTACCGGATTGGCGATTTCACGTATCAGAAGGCCGATGGGAGCCGCTACGTCGACAAGCCCTGCCTCGAGGGGATCTATATCGGTTGCCGGCTGGCCGTGCTGTATTCCCCGGCAGACCTCACCTGCGGCTGGGACGGCCACGATCACCCGCGCGGTTTGCGGGTCGTGATCGACGAGGCGCGGCAGATCGGGGCGAACTACATCACCTACCTGCTCGGCTCGTTCCAGTTGGGGCGGTTCCTCAGCTCGACCAGGGTCTATCACGAGCAGGAGGAGGCCAGCCGCGACAGCTTCGTGCTGGGGCAGATCGTGCATGACGGTGACTGGGACCCGGACCCGTCCGCGGTGCACAACCTGCTGAAGGCGGCTCGCGAGACAAGCACGATCGAGGTGAAGTTCAAGCGTGAGGACGTGCGGCTCTCGCAGCCCGAGGCGCTGGCGCATCCGCTGCTGTATATGACCGGGCACCACGACTTCCACTTCAGCGATGCGGAAGTCGAGCGGCTGCGGGGATATTTGCAGGCAGGGGGACTGTTGCTCTCCGATGCGTGCTGCGGACGACTCTCGTATGACGCGGCCTTCCGCCGGGAGTTGCATCGCGTCCTGCCGGACGAACAACTGCAGACGCTGTCGGCGGACCACCCGGTCTACCACAGCGTGCACGACATCCAGGCCGTGCAGTACACGCCGCTCGTGGAAAAAGATCTGGGGCCCACGACGACACCGACGCTGGAGGGAATAACACTGAACGGCAAGCTGGCCGTAATCCACAGCCGGTTGGATCTGGGAGATGGCTGGGAGATGTTTCCACACGCGTTCAGCCGGGGGTATGACTCCGACTCGGCGCTCAAGATCGGCGTCAACGTTCTGGCCTATGCCTTGACTCATTGACGCCGGACAGGAACGGGGTGTCGCATGATCGCCCAGGTTGAAGAGCAACCGGTCCTGAAGCGTCTGGACGAACTGGTGGAACGCTGGTCGTTTCTGAGCATCATCACCGGCGCCGTCGTGGCGGGGTGGGTCACCGTGGCCGGACTGATGGGGGCTGTCGCGCTCGATATGTTCTGCGGTTTCGACGGGCTGGGGCGCGGCATCGTGATCGCGCTCTGGGGCGCGATTTCACTGGCGGCGTTTCTGCTGTTCATGGTTCGTCCGCTGCGGTACGCCAGGACGCGGGAAGGGGTCGCCCGCCGTCTGGAGCAGATCTTTCCGCAGGCTGGCTCCGACCTGATCAACGCCGTCCAGCTCTCATCAGACCGGCACAGCGGCTCGCGCGTGCTGCGGGCACTCGCCGTGCGCCAGGCGGCGCACCACGCCGAGCGTGTGCCGCTCGAAACGGCGCCGCAGCATCTGAGCGTCAAGGACCGTTACCGGCTGCACATGCACACGCCGCGCGACCTGTTTGCCGCGATCTCCGTCTGCGCCCTGCTGGCCATTGTGGGCGGGGTCTGTCATGCAGAGTTCCCGGCATGGCCGAACTCGGTTTACCGCCTGTTCCATCCGGCCAGCTTTGTGCCGACGATCGGCGCGGCGCGGATTGTCGGCGTCGAGCCGGGAGATGTGGAACTCGTGAGCGGCAGCCCCCTCACGATCACGGCCCGGCTGGAGAACCCGTCGCGAAAATCGTTCGCGGCGGAACTCGTGAAGATCGCCGGGGACGGCACGCAGCAGCGGATGTCACTCGTACCAGCGAGCGACCATGACCGTTACTCGATCACACTGCCCAAAGTCACCGACCCGTTCACGTATCGCGTCGAAATCGGCGGTACGCAGACGGACCACTTCACGGTGCGCGTCTTCGATCCGCCGGCCGTGGAATCACTCTCCGCAACGTACCACTATCCAGCCTACCTCAACCAGGCGGAGGAGACAGTGGAGCTGGGGGACGGCACGATCAGCGTGCCGCAGTATACGGAAGTGAACCTGGCAATCCGCACGCGGGACCTGGTGAAATCGGCACAGGTCGATGTGGGCGGAACAGAGTATCCGGGGTTGGCATCGCCCGCCGAACCGCTGGTCCGGGCGACGTTCCCCGTCTCGCAGAATGCCTTCTACTCGATCCACCTGGAGGACCTGCACGGATACACGAACACCGACTCCGTCCGATACCGCATCGCTGTTGCGCCAGACGCTCCGCCGCGGGCTGAAATCGTGCGCCCCGCCCCCGAGATCACGGCGGCGTCGGGTGAGACGCTCAATCTCGAAATCACGGCCGGGGACGACCACGGCCTGTCGCTCGTTGAATTGCGCAGCCGGCGCGAGTCCGATGCGCCCGAGCAGGAGCAGGTCGTCAATACCTGGAAGTCTTTCCGCGATCCAAAGCAGGCGCGGATTCCCTACGCGTGGACACTCCCTGCCGACCTGCCCGAGGGGAGCGTGCTGCTGTATCGCGTGAGCGTGCTGGATAACCGCAAGGTGTACGACGGCGAGAATGTCGTGGAACCGCAGTCCGCGACGTCGCTCACGCATCGCGTGCGCATCGTCGACCGCGAGCAGCACCTCGCCGCCCGGTTGCAGTCGCTGGAAGCGTTCCGACAGCAGTTATGGCGGATCTACAAACAGCAGACCGAAGCCCGCACCACCGTCACGCCGCTGACGACGGTGGAAACAGTCATCGACGAATCGCGAAAGACGGCGACCACCGTCCGCAACGAACAGTCCGCAATCCAGCAGTCGACCCGTGAGATTGTGGGGGGCATCACGCCCGAGCAGACGCTGCTGCTGCCGTACCGCACGATGCTCAGCAACCTGGCGGACGGCCGCATGCAGGAGGCGGCCGACCTGGCAGGGAAGCTGCCGGAGTCGACGACCGTCGAGGACTGGCGCGGCAGCGCCGCGAAGCTGGTCGATGTGCAGGACGACATCCTCGACGTGCTGGAACGGCTGCTGGAAATCGCCCGGGCCGACACCAGCCGCACGCTCGCCGAGATGGAACATCGCCCCGGCGGCGACCTGCCCACTGACGTTGCGGGCAAGCTCCAGAACCTCGCCGAACGGCTCAAAGAGTTCCTGGAGCAGCAGCGGCGCGTCATCGAGGCCTCTGAAGACCTGGCCAGGAAACCGGTGGAGGACTTCACCGAGGAGGAGCAGCAGAAGCTGCGCGACCTGGCGGCCACGGAGGACGAGTGGTCCCGTTTCATGACCGAACAGCACAGCGACTTCAGCCACCTGCCGGAACAGGACTTCTCCAATCCGTCGCTGCTGGAGGAGATGATCGAGGTCGCGACCGAAATCAAGATGGCGGAGGACGCGCTGACGAAAAAGACGGTGGAAATCGCGGTGCCGCTGGAACAACTCGGCGCCGAGATGGCCGAGGAAATGACCACGAACATTGAGAAATGGCTCCCGGACACGCCGGACCGCGAGAAGTGGAGTCAGGAGGAGCCCCTCACGGACGCCATGCGCGAAGCCCCCATGGCCGAGTTGCCGCACGAACTGGAAGACATCGTGGGGGACCTGATGGAGGATGAAGAGGACCTGTTCGACGAGATGGAAGACATGAGCAGCAGTTGGGCCGACTCGCTCGACAAAGGGGCCGGCTGGGACGCGATGGACGGGCCCATCTCCAACATGAGCGCCCGGGGGGTGACCGGCAACCGGCTCCCCAACACGAGCGAAATCGGCGGCCGTTCGGGCGAAGGACGGCAGGGGAAATCGAGCGGCGAGTTCGTCGGCGACTCGGCCGTCGGCAAGGGGGGACGCAAGACGCCCAGCCGCCTCTCCCCCGATCCGTTTGAGGCCGGGCAGGTCAAAGACACGAGCCACGATCCGGTGGGTGGTGCGACGGGCGGTGGAAAAGAGAGCGGCCAGGGGGGTGAGGGGCTCGAGGGCCCCATTCCGCCGGCACTGAAGCGGGAACTGGTCCGCCTGTCCAACAAGCAGGCCACGCTCCGCAACCAGGCCGAGACGATCCGCCTGCAGTTCAAGATCGCGAACTTCAATTCGGATTCGCTCGACGACCTGATCGAAAAGATGCGGCTGGTTGAGCAGCAACTGGGAGGAGGGTTCTTCCGCTCCGCGTTGCGCCGACGGGACGTCACTCTGGAGGCATTGGCCGACCTGCGCAGCCAGGCGGCCGGAGAAACAACCGTTCGCAGCGACACGACGGCCGGCGTGCCGGAGGAGATCCGCCGCCAGATCCTCGGGAACATGGACGAACCGTCGCCCGACGGCTGGGAGCAGCTCAACAAGAGTTACTTCGAACGACTGGCCAACGGGAAATAGCAATGTGGCGCGGGACGATTGGTGGTGCGCGGCGCTGGAGAGTGGTCGGCACGGTCGCCGTTGTGGCCGCCTCGCTGTCCGTGTGCCGCGCGGAAGACCCGAAGATCGTCATCCCGTTCGACTTCGAATCGAGATTCGACAGCGGCGACTACGGGGCCCGCGTCGGTGAGATGATCTGGAAGAAGCTCGACACCGACGGCGGCGTCGTCATTCCGGAGAGCATGCTCGACGTCCGCGATGTGTGCGAGCGGCTCAAGTTCCATCCCGGGCCGGAGACCCCCCTCGATGAGATTGGCAAGGTGATCCGTCGCGACTTCGACGCGCACATCGCCATCTGGGGGTCCGTCGAGCGCGTGCCGCCGAACACGACCGACGTGTATGACCTGACACTCAAGGTCGTCGATTTCAGCGGCGACGTGCCGGTCGTCCTGTTAGACGAGCAGCACCGCACGAAGACCGTCAGCGAGATCCCGCACCTGTACGTCAGGAACATGCTGGCCCGCCTGACGGGGCATGATCCGACGGCGGTGACGGCAACCGCTGATCCGGCGGCCGAACAGCGCTGGCGCGACGGTCCAAATCTCGTCCTGAACGGCACGTTTCAGGCGGGGGCGAAATCACCGGACGGCTGGGACCCGCTCCCGGCCCACGTGTCGCTGCAGCCGGACGGCACGGACCGGATCGTGCGGATGACGTTCGGCGAGGACGTCGCGGGGACGACCGGCGTGCTGTACTACAGCGAGTTCTTCCCGGTGGACGAAGGGGCCACTTACCGGGTCTCCTGCCGCTATCGTACGAGCGGCTCGGCCGGGAAGGTCTTCATCAAGTGTTACGACGACTTTGCCGGACGCACCGGAGCACAGCAGACCCCCGACCAGCGGCGGGAGGTCTACCGCAGCCAGCAGAACCTCAAGGGGGCCGCCGCCGAATGGCACACCCACGTCGAGGACTTCACGCCGCGGCACCCGAAATTCACGCCGCGGTATGCGCGCGTGATGCTCTACGCGTACTGGCCGGCCGGGACGGTCGACTGGGACGACGTCGTGGTCAAGCAGATCGTGCCGCCGCCTGACAGGTGAGTACACCCAGATGCTGAGATCGTCGCCCAGCACCGATCAGCCTGACGGCGGCCGGACAACCACCTTGAACCAGTGGTCGCTGAGATTCTGGACGACACTGATGAACTTGCCGAGGTCGACGGGCTTCGTGATGTAGGAACTGCACCGCAGCTTGTACATGTTGAGCACGTCGCGCTCGTCCTCCGAAGTCGTGAGGACGACCACGGGGAGGTGTTTCAGGTTGTCGTCCTTGACCAGTTCCGCCAACACCTCCCGGCCATCCATCACGGGCATGTTCAGGTCCAGCAGAATCAGGTCGGGAGTCGGCACGTCCGCGTATTCGCGCTCCTTGCGCAAGAACGCCATGCACTCGGCAAATCGCCCCGCGTGACCGATCCGCACGAGTCCGCAATCGACGGCTGCAGAAGTTCGACAGCTTCCTCAAACACGTGGCCCAGGTCGATCGGCGCGAACGGTCGGGCGCGCGACTCAATGCGGGAATAGGTGAGCAGGTCGTGGATCAGGGCTTTCAGCCGTGACACTTCGGACACAATCCGTGCGATGTATGCATCGGCGTCTTCACCGCACCTCCCCTGGATTTCCTCCTGAAGGAGCTGAGCAAATCCACTGATCCCGCGCAGCGGCGTCTGCAGGTCGTGTGAAGCGATCCAGGCGAACTGTTGCAGTTCGACGTTGCTGCGTTCGAGTGCGTCATTGGCGCGCGCCAGTTCCGAGGTGCGTTCCGCGACGCGCTGCTCGAGTTCGTCGTGCAGTTTCCGCCGGGCCTCCTCCAGTTCCCGCCGCGCCGTAATGTCGACCACTGCGATGACGATGTACAAACCGTTGTCCGTCCGCAGCGGCGTCAGGCCGATCTCGGCGGGAAACTCGCTGCCGTCGCGGCGCCGCCCCAGCAGGTCGCGTCCCATTCCCATCCGGCGGGCCGCAGGGCAGGCGTGAAATTCTGCGCGTTGCAGCACGTGTTGCCCGCGCATCCGTTCTGGAACGAGCAGTTCGATCGACTGTCCCAGGAGTTCGTCGCGCGGATAGGAAAACTGGCGCTCCGTTTCCCGGTTCAGGTACCCGATCGTCCCGTGACTGTCGACAACCAGCAGTGCCGCCGGCGCGGCTTCGACCGCGGCCTGGAACCACTCGATCGGCTGCTCCAGTCTGTCGTCCATGAATGTACGGCGGATGGGAGAGATGTGTACGCGTGAAGCACCACCATCATCCTTTCAGGCAGGCCGCGCGGCAACACATCGGGCGTCCCGATCGCCAGGGACCAGTTGATTGCGGCTGTTTCCCTGCATTCGGACGGGCTGGCGGGACGTGCTCGACCATCCGCGAAGTGGCGGCTCGACGGGATCTCGCAGCATTCTGTCCCGGCCCTCGCCCGGTTTCCGGGACGATTCTGCGAAGTCATCGTTTGCCCGACATCAATCGCTGCCGAAACTGCTCACGATAGACGTCCAGGATGCAGTCCCGACGAAATGTGCGCACGACATCTCGCATCAAAGTCGCGAACATCTCCGGCGGGTAACTCACCGAAGGCGATTCAGACAGCGGCCCGCGTTCCAGGCGGACCAATCCCTTGTGGGATCGTCGATTTGTGCACGCAATCGACGCCAATGCACACGGTTTCCCGAACTGCGGCTGGTTCCCGCCGTAATCAACCAGTTTGTCGGGCGATCTCCAGCGAGGGCCTCGTTGCGCTCGGCGTACACTTGAGTGACGCCGGCCATCGCGTGCTCGAGTGCCGCCCGGGCAACTTCAAGAGGCGACCGAACGGTCCGCTTCGCGGCAGCGCCGGGCAGCGGCCGTCATTTCTCAGCCAGGTTTCGGACAAATTCCCGGACAGAGGGGTCGTCCGGAAGACGGACCTTTTCGTAAGTCCTTGCTTCCCAAAGTACACCCCGCAGGACTCGAACCTGCAACCTTCGGTTCCGTAGACCGATGCTCTATCCATTGAGCTAGGGGTGCGCGAGCAGGTCCCACTATAGCAGATGCTGCACCGATGGAAAACGTGTACACACGGGGTACACGGGGTACACGCCGGAAACGCGAGTGACCACTCGGAGACGTCACAACAGCGATTCCAGCAGCATCCGCATCTTCCGCAATTCCAGTGGACGCTGGGAGATATCCATCAACTCGGGCAGAAACTCGATCGACAGCGCGCGGTCGTACCCGACGCGGCGGAGCTGGACGACGAGCTTGCTGTAGTCGACCTGGCCCAGTCCCACCTGTACCTGCAATTCCTGCGGCGTCGAATCTCGGAGGTGGACGTGAACCGTCTGCTCGTGAACGAGGTCCATCGCCCGTTCACTCGTGGAACGACGCAGAAAATGGCTTGGGTCGAGCGACAGCCCCAGCCCGGGAACGGCCCCGCAGAGTTCGACTGCGGTATGCGCGTCCTCGGTCAGGGTACCGCCCTCCGTGCGGATCGCCAGCCGCACGCCGTCCTGACGCGCGGTGCGTGTCAGCTCACGCAACCGTTCGATCTCGGCATTAAAAGGGGTCCCCAGCGGCGATGCGGGCATCGTGATCTGTGTGACGCGGAGTTGTTTTGCCGCCTTGGTGAGCCCCTGCAGCGTACGCAAGTCGAGGTCGTGGGCCGCAGTCATGGCGACGGGGGGCATGCGCGTCGTCTCGCGATACCGCGCCACGAACGCATCCGGATCCGACGCGACCTCCGACACGCGCAGATGCGAACCGGACTCATTCAACCAGATTTCGACCTTGTCGAACTCAAGATCGACGAGTTGCGCGCATGCCTCGGCAAACGGAAGGTCGGCAAAGCAGCGCGTCGAAACGGCGACAAACACGCAGCACACTCCGTTGTTCCCGGGCGCCGGGCGCAACCCTTTGCGCACCCACCAGTTCAGCGAATCCTTCCGGACCGCACGACGCCGTACCGGACCTACTCTATTCCGAGATTGACGATCGTGCAAGCTCGGCTGTCCCTGCGTGCGGCGCCGCTTGCGCGTTTCTCAAGGATTGTTCGTGTTCTGCGGGCCGATCTGCCGATAACGGAAGGGAAGCGACAGCCCGACGGCACGAGAAATACGAGGTTTCAACATGCACACACGCGTCTCGCTCACGTTGGCGGCCTCCGCGGCACTGGCGGTCGCGGCGTCCGGCTGCACCTCTTCACCCACCATCGCGCGAGGGCAGAATCCGGCAAATGATCCGTGGGTCACGCCGACCAGCTATGGCACACAGCCCCACGTTCACGAAGCGGTTGCGGACCACATCCACGGAACCGCCGTTTCACACTACACCGTGCCCACGCAGGGGATGTGGGTCTCCGCGAGTGAAGCGACCTGCCCGCCTTCGGCCGAATGCCCGCATTGCAAAGGCGCGCCGCCGGCCGGACAGGCCTGCCCCATCTGCCAGAGCGAAGATCACGGCCACCACCATCACCTGTTCGGTCGCGGGCTGATGGAAGACTATCCCGAGCACCATTACACGTACGCATACAAGCGGCCGAAAGACCTGCAATACCCGCCGCCGCAGGTTCCGGGCGGGATCGTGGTCTATCCGTACTACACACTCAAGGGACCGAGCGACTTCTTCCGCCAATAGGCGGTGGCCGCTCACTCAGGCATCCAACTGCGATTCCTCGTTCCTCGCGCGACCCGGCTGCAGCAAGCAGCCGGGTCGCTGCGTTTCTCTCGCCCGGTGCGTCTTCTACAATCAAGCCAGTCCGCCGGTTGGACGCTTCGGCGCGGGGTGTCGCGGCCGCATCTCCCGCCGTCATCGACAGGCGCTGATCCCGCGCACACCTGGCCGTGAAGTCGCGGGCGAACCCCTCCGGCCGGGAAAGCCACTGGAGAGACACAACCGATGCCGGCAGTTGCTGACGGGTGTTTTCTGCGTCTGCATCCCGAGGACGATGTGGTCATCTGCCGCCGGACCGCAGCAGAAGGCGCCGCGTGGACGGCCCCGAACGGAGAGTCGATCGGAAGCAGCCGGCCGATCGATCTGGGGCACAAAATGGCGATCCGCGCTGTTGCAGCCGGTGAGCCGGTACGGCGCTACGGCCAACTCATCGGATTTGCCACCCGCCCGATTGCTCCCGGCGACTGGGTCCACACTCACAACCTCGGCATTGGCGAACTGCACCAGGCATACGAATTCTGCACGGCAATTCCTGCCGATGCCGCTCCGGTCGAGCCGCGGACGTTCCAGGGGTATCGCCGGGCCGACGGCCGCGCGGCGACCCGCAATTACATCGGCATTGTCAGCACGGTGAACTGTTCGGCGACGTCGTCCAAGTACATTGCACAGCGTTTCGATGCGGAGATCCTGGCGCAATTCCCGAACATCGACGGCGTCGTCCCCCTGGTGCACAAGGGGGGGTGCGCGATGGAGTACGGCGGTTTCGACCACCGCCAATTGGCGCGGACCCTGGCCGGCTTTGCCCGGCATCCGAACATTGCCGCCTATCTGGTCGTCGGGCTCGGCTGCGAGACGGCGCAGGCGTCATTTCTGGCCGACAACTACGGACTCGTGCAGCTCAACGCCAACGGGAGCGCAACGACCGGGCGCCCGTTAATCCTGAATATCCAGGACCAGGGGGGGGTGCGCCGGACCGTCGAGCGCGGAGTCGCCGTGCTGCGTGAGATGCTCCCCGAAGTCAACAAGGTCCGCCGTGTCCCGATCCCGGTCTCGGAAATCGTGCTGGGGCTGGAGTGCGGCGGAAGTGACGGGAACAGCGGCGTGACTGCCAACCCGGCACTGGGAGTTGCCAGCGACCTGCTCGTCGCCCACGGGGGTACATCCATCCTCTCCGAAACACCGGAAATCTACGGTGGGGAGCATTTGTTGACCCGCCGCGCCGTCACTCGTGCCGTGGGTGAAAAGCTCATCGAACGCATCCGCTGGTGGGAGGAATACGCCGCCAAGTTTGGTGCACAGATCGACAACAACCCTTCGGTGGGGAACAAGCGGGGCGGTCTGACGACGATCTACGAGAAGTCACTCGGCGCCATTGCAAAGGGCGGAACGTCGGCGCTCCGCGCGGTTTACGAGTACGCAGAACCGGTGACGGAGCGGGGATTCGTGGTCATGGACACCCCCGGTTACGACCCGGCATCGGTCACCGGAATGGTTGCCGGAGGAGCGAATGTGGTCGTGTTCACGACCGGCCGCGGCAGTTGCTTCGGCTGTAAGCCGGTCCCCACGATCAAGGTCGCCACAAACACTCCGATGTACGAGCGGATGGTCGAGGACATGGATATCAATGCCGGGCGGATCCTGGAGGGCGCGTCCCTGGCGGAGGTGGGGCAAGAGATCTTTGAAGCCATCATTGACGTCGCCAGCGGGAGACGCACAAAGAGCGAGGCCCAGGGAATCGGGGACGAGGAATTCTGCCCTTGGACTTCGGGTCCGGTCTTCTGAAAGCCTCGCGGGCGAGCTCGACAGCATCGTCGCAGATGCGGCAGTTGCCCCAGCTTTACATCGCTCGGCGGCCTGGTGAGAGTGGGTCTGGTCACCGCGCCGAAGCCGCGCCCATCGGCGATCGATTGCTGGATCCTGGGGCGACGTCTTGCATTGCGACATCAGGCATGTTGCCGGCGCGACGGCGAGCCAGCACGGAGACCTCCTTCCACCGGCACGACCGCGACGACCCGAAAATCCGTCAGCACCCCGACAATCCGTACAGTTTAACCACTTTCCGGGCCGATACTAATCCGCAGGTCCGTCCTCCTGCGCCCCCATTCCCGTGGAGCGGCGCGGGCCATGACCTACCAGAACAGTGTGTCTGTCCAGTCGAGAGTTGGCCGACGCGGCCTGTTGATCGCGTCCGTGGAGAACACTCGTCCGGCACTAACAGTCAAGGACGTACTGATGCGGATTCACCACTGGTTAACGGCGATCATGAGCCTGCTGACGCCGCTCGTCGTCCCTCCGGCGACGCACGCGCAGACAGGCCAGGCGTGGCCGACTCCACAAGCGTATCGGGGAGGCGCCGGCGGGGGCCCGATCTCTCCGGCGGCTGCCGTGCAGTCCGACATGACCGGCGTGCCGATGGTCCCCGCGACATTTCAGCCGGCATTCACGAACAACAATCCGGACGTGCTCTTCCCCCCCGGAGCGACTCCCGACTACCTGCCGTATCCCGCGATCACCCCACACCTCGGCCCGCACCTGCAGCAGGAACGAACTTTCAATCGCCGCGGGTTGTGGCTCAGGGAGTCCGTCCGACGCGAACGGGAATGGTTCGGGAGCATCGAGTACCTGTGGACGAAGTTTGACGCGCCGGATGGCGCGCGCGTGGGATCGCGCCCTGCGTATCTTCGGCCGGACACCCTGTTCTTCCCGGGTTATCCGCCGGGGACGCTGGGTGACCACGGTCAGGGTCGCGGTGATTCGTCCGGCGTGTCTCCGGGCAGCAGCGGGACTGGCGGCGGCGGCGGCGGCGGCGCGATCGACGATGGCGCCGCCTTCATCGGACCCGGTGCTTTCCCGTTTGTGTTCCTGCAAGCGGATACGGATGATTTCCCCGGTGCATTTACGTTCCCTTCGTCAGGAGAGTTTCCACAGCGAAACCTGAGCGTTTTCGACCAGTTGCCCAGCAATGGCATCCGCCTTCGCACCGGGTTCTTTGAGGGGGACGGAACCGGCTGGAGCGTGGAAGGGTGGTGGACGTCCAAAAGCAACGACCGATACCAGGTCGGCAAAGACAACATCAACGGCGTCCCGATTACACAGGACCTGATTGCGGGTGTGGAACTCGACGAACTGGCTCCCGAAGACCTCCCGGACACGTTCGACACCGGGGCGTGGTTCATTCCCTTTGCGAAGATCGGCGGGCTGCCGCTGGTCGAGAATTCGGGAGTCATCGACACGCTGTTTCCGGGTTCCGGTTTCACCGGATCGACGATGAAGTACGACCTGATGTACCGGCTCGACTACTCGGTGCAGGCGTGGGGTGCCAACGTGTCGTACTACCTCGGGAACATCCTGAAGCGCGACTCGATGCAGGTCAAGCCGATGATCAGCGCCCGTTACCTCAACATCCGTGAAGGGTTCGCCTTCACCGGCCTCGACAGCGGGTTCCATTACGAAATCAACTTCGACGACGGCTGGTTCCGTCCGGACGAAGAAGTCGTCGGTCCGCTGTATCCGCTGTTCCGTTCCTACCTGGAGTCGAGCACGTCCAGCCAGTTGGCCGGTCCCGAACTGGGGTTGCGGGGGGACCTCGGCCACGGCGGCACGCTCAACGTGTGGTGGCAGGGCTCGTTCGGCCTGATGGCCAACGCGGAACGGGTACGGGTGAAGGGGTTCAATATCGGCAACGCCCACTTCTTCAACACCAACGTCGGCGACCCGGGGGCGATCGGCGACGAGAGCGGATTCGGCACCGTGTTTGGTCCGGCGTATGACATGTTCGCCAACGACACGAACTTCACCGACAAGGAATACCACACGCACGTTTCGCCGGTGTTGAACCTCGGCATCAATGCGGAACTCGACATCTTCGATGCGCTCCCCTACACGCGGAAGGTGAGCCTGTTCGATTCCGCCAAGCTCACGCTCGGCTACAACCTGCTGTTCGTGGGACAACTGGCGCGTCCCGGAGACTCGGTCCGGTGGCGCGGCTTCCCTCAATTCCCCTCGGTGCTGGTCCGCCGCGATACCTGGGACACGCAACAGTTCAATATCGGTCTGGTGTTTGAGAAGTAAGCGTGTCGCAGCGCGATCAGCCCGCGACACGAACCAGTCAGACTGGTTGGCCGCGACGTCGCGCCGATGGCTTACTCGGTCGACGAAGGACCTTGCCGCGGGTCCCCGACATCGCCGGACGACCGCGAGCCGCCCGGACCAGGCCGGCGGGGTGGGCCCCACTCCGGCGGAAACGTGCGTCGGACGTGCTCCCAATCCAGCTCCAGGTTTTGAGCCGCGTACTTCTCGCGGACCCGCTGGATGAAATCGTCCGGCGAAAGGTCCATCAGTTCGTCGAGCTCGGCGGACTGGTCCGCCGGCCACTGCCTGACGAATTCCTGCAGTTTATCCGAATCGGGCTGGCGGGCGCGCGTCTGAGTTTCAATCTCGGCGCGAAGGTTCCAGGTAATCGTAAAGATCAAGGCGCCGGTCCGCTCCTGCCGAGGTCGCTGGTTCAGACGATCGCGGGCCCGCTGGGGGAGTGTGTCCATCAGCCGTTCGACTTTGGCGTCATTGACGATGTCGGTGATTTTGAGTTTCCGTTCCACGCCGACGATCCTGAAGAACTCCAGATAGCGGTCGATGCCTTCCGGTTTTTCAGCCAGGCGCCGCCGCTGGTCCTCGCTCAAAGTGACCCCCCGTTCAAGTTCGGCCATCACGGCGGCGAGTTCCGCGGGTGAAAGCCGCGGCGTGAACCGGAAGAAGCTGCCGATTCGGGGGCCAAGCTTGCGCTGGTCCTCTTCCAACTGTCGCAGTTCCTGTTCTTCCACGAATTTCTCGACGAGCGCCACCCGTCCGGAGGGATCCGTGGTGTTGAACAATTCCTGCTGTTGATAGGCCGGAAGCCCGGAAACCCATGCAAAGTAATCTTCCTTGGCGCGTGTGCAGCGTCCGCCGTTGTCCGCCTGGTCCTGTTGGAGGCCCGCATGCAGCCGGCGATAATGTTCGCGCTGGTCGTCGGTGAGTTTCAGGTACTCCTCGAAATTCCGCGTCAGCCGGTCCCGTTCGGTCTGCGGCATCGCGCTGACCCGGCCGCGCCTGACGTCGAAACCCTGGGGCTGGGCGCGCAGCAACAGCGGCGGCGCCGCCAGTGCGGCGGTGAGGGATCCCAGCCACCAGATTCGACTGCTATTGAGCCACTTCACGGCTGTGCGCCTCGCGGATCTTAGTCAGCAGGTTTCCCTGGCGGTCCAGTTCCTGCAGAAACTCCAGATTGTCGACCTGGCGGTACACGTCGAGTTCTTCAATGACGTCATAGTCCTGGACGAGCACATCGGCCGGGTTGCGGACTCCCATTCGAGTGATCGCGTATCCGACGGCCGAGGCGGCAATCATGGCGATGGACCACAGAAACAGCGTCCGACCGCGCCGCAGCCGCTGATACCACTCCGTCTGGGTGAAATCGGTCCGGACGTCGTCCATCCGGATCGTCGCCAGGGTGCGATCGGTGAATTCCTGGGTGGCTTTCACCCGCGGCAGTTCATCGAGCAGGTCGTAGCTGCGCGCCAGCAGTTCCACGTCGTTGCGGGCCACGCTGCTGTGCGCCAGGACGGTCTCGATTTCGGCAGTCGACTGGTCGTCCAGTTCGCCGTCGAGGTAGGCGACCAGGTCCGAGCGTTGTGCGGGAGTCAGTCGGCTGAATTTGTCCATACGAAGGGCTCTGCGGCGGCGCGCCTGGGGCACTGACGCCGACGTGCTGGTTATCTCACGTGTGGCTCCAGTTTGACGCGGAGGTTCTCCCGCGCGCGGGACAGCAACGACTTCACGGCCTGCGGCGACATTTCCATCGCGTCACCGATGTCCGCGTAACTCATGTCCTCAAACTTGTGCAGGAGCAGCGCCAGCCGTTGACGCTCGTTCAGTGACTCCAGCGCGTCGAGGACAATCTGTTTCATTTCGCTCTTGTCGAGCAGGCGCGTCGGCATCAGCGCCGATTTCTCAGCCAGGAGCTTCTCGGGCGGACGGGTCCCCAACGGACCCGATTCCGTCGTCTTGAGCTGAACTTCCCTGCGCCGGCCCTTCGAACGCCGCGAATTGCTCGCCAGGTTGTTGGCGATCTTGAACACCCAGGTGGAGAACTTTGCGTCCGGCGTGTAACCGTGCCGGGCGCGGTGAATCCGCATGAAGACTTCCTGCGTCAGGTCCTCCGCCAGCTCCTGGTCGTTGACCAGATTGGTGAAGATGCTGATCAACCGGTCCCGGTAATTGGCGAACAGGCGCGCGAAGGCTTCTTCATCCCCCTGTTTGACGCGCAGCATCAACTGCACGTCGGGATCGCTCAGATACGCCGAGTTGGTGGTTGTGGACGTCAATTCCGTGTTGCTTTCGCCCCGCCGGGGGCACGCACATTGAACCCCGCACAGCGCTGAAGGTTTCTTCAGGATGCCCTCGCCGCGGGACCGGCAAATCGGGAATCGGCCTGCGACTCGCGCTGTCACACGGACGTGATGCCGACCTGCCCACGGCCGCACCTGATTCCGACTGGCGGCGGCAAACCGCGCGACAGTGCGCAAAACCATTCTTCCCACAGTATAGTGATGCGCACGACTCCCCTCAAAGGAGCGGCCGACGAAGTTTCAGCGCGATCCGTCGGGACCGGCACATTGCCGCGAGTTGTTCCCGGACAGCCGGGCATCAAGAACCTCGGACACCTGGAGCACGCGTGCTCCGCACGATTCGGCGATCCGGTGGACTGCATGTCGATCAGCACGCTGCCCCTGAGTTATTGCACCAACGTCCATCCCGGCCGCACGACCGCCGACGTGCTGGGCGGTCTGACGGGCTGCACGGCTCGCGTGCGCGAACGAGTTGGGACGCCGATCGCGGCAGGGCTGTGGTTCGCGCAGCAGGTTGTCCGGGAACTGATGCCCGCCGTCGATCAACGGGCGCGACTGCAGGAGACACTCGCGGCAGGCGATTGCTGCTGTTACACGCTCAACGCATTCCCCTACGGCGACTTCCACGGCGAACGGGTCAAGGAACAGGTGTATGTGCCTGACTGGTCATCCGCCGACCGGCTGGAGTACACGCAGTATTGCGCGCTGCTCCTGGCAGATCTGCTGCCCGAGGGGACGGAAGGGAGCATTTCGACGGTGCCGCTCGGCTGCAAACGGCTCGCAACGGCGCGCGACTTCGTCGATCGCTGCATCGTCAACCTGCTGCTGCTCGTCCGGGGGCTGGATGAGTTGCATGACCAAACGGGCCGTGTGATCCGCCTGGCGATCGAACCGGAACCGTTGTGCATACTGGAGACCACGGCCGAGACGGTCGGCTTCTTCAAGCAACTGTATGCCAGTGCTGCGGATGCGGACCTGCTGAGCCAGACAATGCGGCACGTCGGCGTCTGTTACGACGTGTGCCACCAGTCCGTCGAATTTGAGAACGTGGCCGACTCGATCGCCGCCCTGCAGAGCGCCGCCGTGCGGATCAACAAGGTCCACATCACGTGTGCCATCCGGCTGGAGGACCCGGCGCGGAACGCGGAAGGACGCGCTGCGCTCGCGCAGTACGTGGAACCGCGTTACCTGCACCAGACGTTTGCGCGCACGCCGGGCGGCCGGATTGTGCACCGGTTCGACCTGGACGCGGAGTTGTGCGCGTCGCCTCCGGAAGATTTTCGCGACGCCGACGAGTGGCGCGTCCATTTTCATGTGCCGGTGGATGCCGAGGAGTTGGGGTCACTGAAGACGACCCGCGACGATCTGAAACGGGCGCTGAAGGCGGTCGCGAAACTGGAATATGCCCCGCATCTCGAAGTCGAGACCTACACCTGGGGCGTGCTCCCCGGCCGGGCGAAACCCGATCTGGTCGACGGACTCACCGCCGAACTGACGGCGACCCGCGCGCTGCTCGCGGAGATCTCGCCGGCGATGAGTTCTCGATGAGAGTTGAACGATGAATGATGAGGGACGACGGGATTGGCGCCTGGTGATTGATGATTGAGAGTCGGCGTCGGCAGATTGCGATCACCTCGCCGCGGTGTTGACGGAAGCCGCACTGGCGCGTCCCCATATCCTTTATCTCTCATCTCTGATCCCACCTCCGACCGTCAGACCCATCACGGGGATCAGCAGCGTGAACGTCACCACGACCATCAGCACCACGCCGATCAGGTTGAGCATGAATCCCACGCCGACCATGTCGCGCATCGACACCCTTCTCGTGCTGAACACGATCGCGTTCGGCGGCGTAGAGATCGGCAGCATGAACCCGAAGCTGGCGCAGACCGTAGTGGGGATCAGCAGCAGCCGCGGATCGATGCCCAGACTCACCGCGGCGGCCGCCAGCACCGGCAGCGTCGTATTGACCAGCACAACGTTCGTGGCGAACTCCGTCAAAAAGGTGACCAGCAGGCACAGCCCGATGACGAGTTCAAGCGTGCCGGCGTCGTGAAACGCCGCCTGAAACCGTTCGCCGACCCACGTGGACAACCCCGTCGCGTCAAAGGCGTCGGCGACGGCGAACCCGCCGCCAATCAGCAGCACGATCCCCCAGGGCATTTTCTGTTCGACCGTCTCCCAGTCGAGCAGCCGGCGGGAGGCGCCGTTCTCATCCGACCGCGCGGGCAGGCAGAACGCCAGAGTGGCCATTCCGATTGCAATCACGGTGTCGTTAATTGCGGCGCGAGCGAACTGCTCCGGCGCGCCGAGCTTTACAGCCAGCGAACGGAGCGGCGTCGACAGCACCCAGAGTGCTGCGGTCCCCACGAACACCGCCAGCATCGCCAGCTCCGTGCGGGTCGGCGCACCCAGATCGCGGAGCCGGTCGTGAAAGAACCCCCGCCCCGGCAGGCCCCGCGCGGGCAGCGCGGGGATCCGCCACGTCAGTACGACGCCCGCGCACAGCAGCAACGCGGCGCTCAGCGGAACGAAGACGGTCATCCACTCGGCCGTTGCAATCGGAGCAGCGACGAACTGCGGGTTTCCATTCCAGAAGCGGAAAAAAGCAATGTTCGTCGGCGTGCCGATCGGGGTCGAGATGCCGCCAATGCTTGCGCCGTAGGCGATCCCGAGGAGCAGCCCGCGCCCCATCCGCGACAACGTCTTCTCCGCAGCAACCGCATCCGCACCGGTGGCGGCCTGCACTCGAACCTCCTGTTCAATCGCCGCCAGCAGCGCCAGCCCGATCGGCAACATGAGCATGGCGGTCGCCGTGTTGCTCATCCACATGGAGAGGAAGGCCGTCGCCGCCATGAAGCCGAACACGACGCGCCGCGGTCCAAAACCGATCGCGGCCACAATGTGCAATGCCATCCGCCGGTGCAGTCCCCAGGTCTCGATGCCCAGCGCGATGAAGAACCCTCCCATGAACAGGAACACCGCCGGATCGAGATAGGAGTGGCTGACGTCGTCGACCGACCGGATCCCCAGCAGGGGATAGGCGACGAGCGGCAGCAGGCTGGTCACGGCGATCGGCAGCGCCTGCGAGAACCACAG
This sequence comes from uncultured Planctomycetaceae bacterium, assembly GCA_964633565.1. Taxonomy (GTDB): domain Bacteria; phylum Planctomycetota; class Planctomycetia; order Planctomycetales; family Planctomycetaceae; genus CAZWGW01. The sequence goes on along the minus strand of CAZWGW010000036.1, from coordinate 342 downwards.
CGCGATCATTCCGAGCGTGACCGCCGCCAGGCGCTGCGCCGCCGGCGGCATACCGGCCGGTTGCGGGCAGACCAACACGATTGCGAACAGCACCAGCGCGACCCAGCCTCCCAGGCGGCGGAGAAACTGAGGGTCGTTCATGGGCCGGCTGGCTTCGGGGCGATGCGGAGCGGGGTGAACAATTCGCGGCAGCTATTCTGGCCGACGCGGCTGGCGGTGAAAACCGAAGGGCTCCGCGTTGGTACGCAGGGCGCGATTCCAGACATGGTCGGACGGCATTAAGATTCAGTTCGAGATGAGATACGCAACTCAATTCCGTTCGACCGGTCCGGTGATCATGGT
>CAZWGW010000035.1:18444-18933 GCA_964633565.1 uncultured Planctomycetaceae bacterium | reverse complement strand
TGGCGTGTCGCCGTGGAGACGCGTGAAAGGACTCAACGCGACAACCAGCGGCGCCACGAGGACAACTGGAAGAATGCTTCTCCAGCGGAACAGCCAATGTCCGCACGTGGCGAAGTGCTGCCGGAGATCCATGCTCGGGCTTTGCTCCCCTGGTTCCGTGACGGGAACTCCGAAGACTTTAGTATTTCGGGGCATGTTCAGGTCCAACGGTGGTTGCAAGGTCGTGCTCCTGAAGACTTGTGGAAGCGGCCAGGGGACTCGCTGCAGGGACGGCAATCGCCGGGGCGCAAATCGTCAATCGTCTTCCGCGAGTTCCTGAATCCGTGAACGGGAGTCGTAGAGTTCAAAGTCGCGAGCGGGGATATCGAAGTCGTGCAGCAGAGAGGCGCTCCACGTCGGCCAGGCGGTCGAGGCGGAGCGCGGCGACGCCAGGACATCGACCGGCATCATCAGAAAGAGCGCCAGGACCGCGCTGGCGGCATTCGCCGG
>CAZWGW010000035.1:0-18434 GCA_964633565.1 uncultured Planctomycetaceae bacterium | reverse complement strand
AGTTCTCGGACACGTCGCCGCGCCGCGCCTGCCTGGCGAGCCGCCGGGCGCGGCGGGCCACGATCCCGGCGCCAATGCCGAACGCCAGCATCCCGGGCGTTCCGGATCGGGCGGTTGTCTGTTCGACGATTTTGAGCAACGTCCGCAGATAGTCGGCGATCTCCGCGCGATCCAGGACGGCCGCCTCGTCGCACGCAAATTCGCGTACCAGCGCGGTCTGGTAAGCGGCCCACCACACCACGGGATGAAACCAGAACACGATGCCCACGGCCCGCTGCAGAAACAACTGCAACGGGTGCCCGCGACGAACATGCTCCAGTTCATGCCGGATGACGAATTCCCGATCGCGGCCGGAGAGTTCGAGGACGAACGAGGGCAGGAGGATGCAGGGGACGTGAAACTGCCAGCAGCAGGGACTGGCGACCTCCGGCCCCGTCAGGAACCGCACCGGCTGCGGGCGTCGTCTGGAACCCGCCTCGGACGCCGTCGCGTCGTCCGCCGGCGACACCAGCGTCGGATCGATCGGACGGCAGCGTTTCAGACTGCGGTACGACAGGACCGATCCAGCGAGAAACAACAGTAGCGCGGCGGCAGCGCCGAGGCCCCATGCCAGAAACAGGATCTGTCCCAGGTTCGATTCGAGAACGGCCAGCCCGACCGCGGCCTCTTCATCCAGTCCGGACCACGGGTGAATCAGTCGCCGGTGAGGCAGCAGAACTCCGGCCAGGACCAGCAACAGCAATATCACGTGACAGGCCGTCCAGAGCCGGCACTGCGTCGTCACGCATCGCGCCCGGCCGCACAGCCAGCGCGTCGCCACGACGACGAACACCGCCTGAATCGACAGCGACAGCGCGAGTTCCAGAAACTGCGTGGACGTCATCGCGAGTGTTCCTGTTCCAGCGACTTGATCGCGGCCTTGACCTCGGCAATGTCGGCGGCCGACATCGGCTCGGTATCGATCAGGCTCAGGACGAGCGACTTGACCGATCCCCGGAACACGCGCCGTGCCAGGTCGCCCGCGATGCTGCGGCACGCGGCGTCCCGCGAGACGAGCGGCTCGTACACGTAGGCGCGACCGCATTTGGTGCGGCGCAGCACGCCCCGTTTCTCTTCCAGGATCTTGAGCGTCGTCATGACGGTCGTATACGCGAGCGAACGCTCCAGCGCGTCGACCACGTCCTGCACGGTGGCCTGTCCCAGCCGCCAGACGACGTCCATCACTTCGAGTTCACATTTCGTCAGATCGTGTGCGGGCATTGAGTTGCTTCTCCCGACCGTGAACCGCTGGACGACTCCCGGGTCCAGACGCCGTTGTGTCAGAACTCGAAACGCCGCGCGAATCGGCGATACTCGGAGGCGTCGATCGTTTCGGAAACCAGTTGCACGCGTCCGTCGCCCCACAGGAAGTTGGCCCCGCCGGCATGGCGGCTGCTGAATTCGCATTCGTCGCATTCGCGGCAGTTGGGGGACGTATACGCGGTCCCCACCAGCCGGCAGGCGGCGTCCTCGCCTCGAAAATCGACCCCCAGCCAGGTTGACGGTAACAGCGACGCAGTGCGCTCGCCGATCAGCAACGTGTTACTCAGGCCGCGCTGGAGTTCGGCGAACCGGACGGGCCGCGCGTCGAGAAAAACGCCGTCGCCCAGCGGCGCAGGCAGGTCGTCGTCCGGTTCGATCGTTCCGAAAACTCCCACGTAATTGGCGGTCGGAAGTGCGAGCAAGGGCGTATCGAGTTCCAGGGTCGACTGCAGTTGCCACGGCAGGTCGTCATCGGGAAACAGTTCGAATTGTCGCAGGGCGATGTCGGACGGGCACAACAGGACCGGGAGGTCGATGGCGCGCGCCGGCTCGTTCACGGAATCGCCAACGGGTCGATTCCGATCAACAAGCCGGTACGGCGCCTCCTGTTCGAGCCAGGGCAGCAATGCCACCGCCCACCCGTAGGCGGAGCTGCCGGTCGCCTCCCATTGCCAGCCGGCCGGGAGACACCGATAGGTGTCGTGGTAGCAATGCAGCGCGAGGCCCGTCTGTTTCAGGTGATTCGTACACTCGATGCGGCGAGCGGCCTCACGCGCAGTGCTGACTGCAGGCAGGAGGACGGCCGTCAACAGGCTGATGATGCCGAGCACCGTCAGCAGCTCGAGCACGGTCAGTCCACACCGCATGTGCGCCGGGCGCGTACTCGAAATCGCCATGAGCCGAAGTCCCTTTCCCGCGATATCGTCCTGACCGGGTGGGGCTTCTTACGAGACTTCTAGTAGTTCGTCAAGAGCAGTTTGCCGCGACTTCGGGCGCAACGAGGACGCAGCCCGTTTCGAACCTGGTCCGGGCCGCACGAAAAAACGCCCGGACTGCAGTGGCAGCCGGGCGTCACGGGTGTTGTTCTGCAGAGTGGACAGTTATTGCACTGGCCGGTACGAAAAACCGTCCAGTGGGATCAATGGCTGCCGTGGAACCGGCCCGGCGGCCTGGTTGTAGGCAAAGCCGTACAGGATGACTTTGCCGCTGTTCAGTTCCGCCACGTAAAGTCCTCCCGAAGCCGGCGTGGCGTTGCCGCGCTGCGCCACTTCGACGTTGCCGGGCACCATGGCGTACTGGGCATTCTGCTGAACATTGAAGTCCTGTGCGAGGTTCCGCTCATAGGACTGGTTGAACGTGCCGGTCTGCGTGTTGTACGCGGCGCCCACCAGCTTGCCGGTGACGAAGTCCAGCACGAAGATCGCGTCGCTGGTCGCAATATTGGTGCGGCACGTCGCGAGCGCGACTTTGGCGCTGCGGTCGACCGCCTCCGCCTGCGCCTGCTCGTGCGGCCAGTACATCGTCACCACGGCGCCGAAGACCGCGCCCGCAATCAACCACGCGACCCGGCTGTCGAACCTACGTGTGAACACGGCACTTCTCCTTTGCATCGGCTGTCAGGGACCACGATCCAGGAACGGCGGCACTCCGGATTCAAGGCGCTCGACCGGATCAGGGGAGGTTTCCCGCGTGGAGCGGCGCAGACAGTGCCGCATCAACGCACTTGTCATGGGGATATCTTACCGGAAAGAGTGCCTGACGGCCAGATTCGATTCCGGCGGGACCCGCGCGCCACAAGCAGCAAGTGCCGATCGGTGGCGCGTTCACGGACGTTTGCGCCGGTTGTAATTGCCAAAACCGGCGAGTATTCTGGCCGAAACAACCCCCCTTGGACTGACGTCGCGTTGTCGCCCTCGTGCCGCCGACGCGCCCGACGAGTCACTTTGGAGCACCGCATGGACACGACGAACGGCACACTCAATCGGAAACTGCGGATGGCCCTCGTGGGGGGCGGCCAGGGAGCGTTTATCGGCCGTGTGCATGCGACAGCCGCCGTGATCGACAACCGGGCCGCGCTGGTTGCTGGGGCATTGTCCTCGGACCCGGCCAAGGCGAAGGCCTCCGCCCCGTCGTACGACATCGCGGCGGACCGCGCGTACGGCTCCTATCAGGAACTGATCCAGAAGGAGGCCGCACTGCCGGCCGACAAACGGGTGGATTTCATCAGCATCGCGACTCCCAACCACACGCACTACCCCATCGCGAAGGCGGCGATCGAGGCCGGGTTCAACGTGATCTGCGACAAGCCGATGACGTTCGACCTCAAGCAGGCGGAAGACCTGCTCAAGCTGGTCGAGTCGAGCGGCGTCGTGTTTGCACTCACGCACAACTACACAGGACACCCACTCGTGCGCCAGGCGCGCGAGATGATCCAGGCGGGCGAACTGGGGGAGATCCAGGCGATCCGCTCGTGTTACATCCAGGGCTGGCTGCGGACGCGGTTGGAACAGAGCGGGCAGAAGCAGTCGGCCTGGCGGACCGATCCGTCGAAGTCCGGCGCCGCCGGCTGTTTCGGCGACATCGGCACGCACGCCTACAACCTCGCCCGCTACATGACGGGATTGCTGCCGGAGTCCGTGTCGGCCAGCCTGAAGGTTTTCGAGCCGGGTCGCCAGCTCGACGACTACGGCCACGCCGTGATCCGGTTCGACAACGGCGCGCTGGGGACGGTCACCGCCAGCCAGATCTCGCACGGCCGCGAAAACGACCTGTTCATCGAGATCGACGGCACCAAGGGAGCGATTCAGTGGCGGCAGGAGGACCCCAACTACATGACGTTCCGCCAGAACGGGAAGCCGCACCAGATCTACTTCCGAGACCCCAACGCCCCCTTTGCGACCGGACTGCACAAGTCGGCGTGTCGCATTCCGGCCGGCCACCCGGAGGGCTACCTGGAGGCGTTCGGCAACGTCTATCGGTTCGCCTACGACGCCATCATCCAGCGAGCCACCGGTCAGAAGTTCGAGACGAAGAACACGATCTACCCGAACGTGTACGACGGCGTCGACGGGATGAACTTCATCCAGCAGAGCGTCGCGAGCAGCAGGGAGAACGGGGCGTGGCTGTCGCTGAAGCACGCGGCGGCGCGAAGGTGAGTCCGGACAGATTTGGTTGTTGGACAACTGAGTGACGTGCGATTGAGCTTCCACATGCGCAGTTGTTGGAGGCCGAGCTACAGAGTACCATTTAGTGATGATCGTCATTCGCTTTCCAGATTCCGAATCCAAGCTTCGCGCCCTGGGATTCCTCGCTGGCCGGTTCTCATTCAAGAGTTGGGCGACCGGCGAGATGGCTGTTCCCGAAGCCGCGTTGGCACATCTGGCGACCCAGGGCATTCCGTTCTCCGCGGAGGGGCCGGCCTCGTATGAGCGACTCATTTCGGCGGTTCGAGATTCTGCTGCCACGCCGGTTCAATGATGGTCTCCCGGTCCCGGACGAGTTGATCGCGGAGACGCTTGTTGAACTGGAACAACGCTTTGGCGCTGTTTCGTGCGAGACCCAGGTGATTCAGGGTCTCTGGCGGCAGGCTGACCAACTCTATCGCGACGACCTGATTCGAGTATTCGTCGACGCACCGGATCTTCCAGAGAGCCGTCAATTCTTCGTCGAGTTCAAAGAGTCCGTTAAGGCGAGATTTCAGCAACTGGAGATCTGGATGACCACATATCCGATCGAAGTCCTGTGAGTCAGGACTCATCCGCGGACCGCGGCCCAGCCCAGGGCGCCGGAATGATGGCAAATACCATGCGTCGTCTTTTCGGTCTGCCCCTGGACTACCCGGCTTGCCGCTCGGCGCCCGAAGGATCATCATCGCGGTGGATCGCCCGGCGTTGATGGCCTGCTGTTGGTTGAAAACGATGGACTTCAACTATGCCTCAATGAATTCTCCGCGAAATGCAACGTCCTGCGACAATCACAGCTTGCCACCAGAATGGGCGCAGCCGTGTACGATCCGGCACGCTTTGACGACGATGACGGAAAACTCGTCCTTCGCAGTACGGTGTCCCGCACTAACGAACGCGAGGTGCTCGACGAATTGGAGCGCACCACTGGCGTGCGATACAATACGATCACCTTGAACCGCTACAACCTATGGATCGCGGTGCGGGTTCTGAAATCATCGTCGTTCGCCGCGGCCCGGTAAACGCGGGCGGTAGCCGATCACGTTCGCTCATCCCCACATGAACGCGTCTCATTTCCCAAGCGGAGCCATCCCGTCCCCTCATGCCCGAAGCGGCACCGCCCGGCGTGCAACAGTTCTACCAGGATCTCCGCCGACTCCACCAGCCGGGGTCCCGGCCGGTTGAAGTACTGGTTCCCGTCCGTCAGATAGACGCGCCCGTCGCGAACGGCGCGCAGTGAGCGCCACTCGGGTCGTTCCGTCAACACGTGCATCTCTGACTCTGTCCGCGGAATGTCGAACCCGCACGGCATGACGGCGATCACATCCGGGTCGGCGCGGGCCAGGTCGTCCCACGTAATGTACGGGGAATGCTTTCCGGCTTGGCCCAATACATCGCAACCGCCGGCGATTTCGACCAGTTCCGGTACCCAGTTTCCGGCGCACATCAGGGGGTCGATCCATTCGATGCAGGCGATCGTCGGCCGGTGTTCCGTTGACGACGCCAGATCTGACACCGCATTCAGTCTGTGCTGCAGCGATGACACGACCCGCTCACCCGCTTCGGGCACATCGAGCGCTTCAGCGACGCGCCGAATATCGGTCCACACATCGGCCAGGCACATCGGCTCCAGCGACACGACCTGCGGTCGCGAGGCGACCATCTCGCACACCGCCCGCTCCACATCCTTGAGGCTGACGGCACAGACTTCGCATTGCGTCTGCGTGATGATGTGCGTCGGCGCGAGCCGGTCGAGTACATCGGTGTGGACCGTGTAGACCGACAGCGCACTGCGCAGCACGTCCTTGACGCGGTCGTCGATCTGGCGGCTCGTGCCGTGGACGTCGATCCGCGGCGCGGAGCAGGCGGGCAGGCGCTCGACACCCGGCGGATAGTCGCATTCGTGCGACCGGCCGACGAGTTGCTCCTCGAAGCCGAGCGCAGCGACGATCTCGGTGGCGCTGGCGATGAGGGAGACGATGCGCGGGTCTGCCGATTGCTTCGGCGGGCGCCACACATCGGTATTCAGTTCGGGTAACAAGGGCGACTAAATTTAGTTCGGCGACTAAATTTGGACTTCGACCTTACGACGTCAATCCGAATCCGCTCTTCGTCACGCACCCGGAGAACGGGCCATTTCCGCGCTGGCCGGCTCCGTCACCGGCGACAGCGCCGGCCGCCGTTCCGCGCCGCCCAGCGCGCGGATGCCGACCGGGCTGAACAGGATGGCCGAGAAGAACAGCGTCCCCAGCAGGAATTCCCGGTAGTACGGCAGCCCCAGCCAGTAGCACTGCGCCAACCCTGACAGCGTCGCCGGATAAAGCCCCCCCGCCGCCCAGACGCCGAAATTCGAAATCAGATAAAACGCTGTCGAGGCGCCGATGTTGACCCCCAGGATTGACAGCCAACCCCGATGCGTGCGCAGGTACGTCCCGCACAGAATGACCAGTCCGTAACCGGCGTATTGAAACACCTGGTCGCCATAGAATCCGTGCGCCAATCCCTCGTCCCATCCCTTCACCCGCCCGACGAGCACAGCGATGCCACAGTCGGCCGCAAGCCACGCCAGGAGCGGGAGCCCGAATGCCACCCGCAGATCGCGGAAATATGCGGCGCCGAACAGGCAGATGGCCGGGAACGGTGAAAAGTTCCAGGGATAGCTGGTGTCGCCTGGCGTGATGCTCATGCCGAATTGCATCAAGACGAACGGCAGCAGCTTGGCACAGAATGCATACGCCGAAACAGCGATCAGAAATGTGCCGCGAGGCGCGTAGGTCTTGTGTGGAGCGTCCATGAGGGATCCTTGTTCAAGTCGCGGCAACCTGCTCGCAGGGCATGCCGGTCGGGACAACGAGATCGCAATACCAGAAACCATCGCGGCTGACAACTTCGCCGCGGCGGCACGCCACAGGACGATCGAAGATCGGCCCGTCATACACAAACGTGTGAAACTCACCGTTCTCGCCGCACGGATCGACCCCCGCCGGCAGATCGCTCAACAATGCGGCGTCGAACTCCCGACCACAGAACGATCCATCCAGTTGCCGCGGATCAACGCAACTTAGGACGGCGCCAAAACCCGCGGCGACGAACTCTTCCGCCACCTTCGCGGTGTCCCGGCCCCAGATCGGGAACAGGCCTTGCATGCCCAGCGCCGCCAGTTGCCGCTCGCGATACGCGCGAATGTCCGCCAGGAACAGGTCGCCGAACACGACACGGCGGCCCCCGGTCGCGCGAAACTCCGCCAGCGCCGCGGCAAACGCCGCCTCATACTCCGTGTTCGACGCCCCGGCGCCGATCACGGCTTCCGTCAGCGGAATCCCCAGCGAGTCGGCCTGACTCCGCAGCAACGCCCGGCGCACGCCATGCATGCTGATGCGGTCGTAGTCGCGCGTCACCGTCGTCAGCAACCCGATGACGTCATATGAGTCGTCGCGCAGGATTTCCGCCAGCGCCAGGGCGCTGTCTTTGCCGCCGCTCCAGGAGGCGATGACGGGTTCGGCCATACGAATCACGGATCGGAGGTCAGTGGCGAGGGCCCGTCGCTGGTGAGCGGCGACTGGCACTCCGGACAGCGGCGGGCCGCCGGGCTGCGCTGCAACATTTCCAGCGGCGGCGTCGGATGCCAGGACTGACATTGAGGACAATACAGGCCCGGCATCAACGTGCGCCGACCCGTCTGCGGATTGACGGCGGGCGCGTCGACCGCACCCGCCAGCACAACCGGCTGCTGCGTTTCCCGATCGACATACACGATCGGCGCACTGCGGGACGAGTCTGTCCTGTGACGGCCACATCCGCCGAAGGTCGCCAGGACGGCCACGAGCGCGACAGTTCGAAGTCCAGTACTCATGACGCACTCCCTCCCCGCCCGGCTCTCATTCTTCATCCCTCATCCCTCATCTCTCATCCCTCATCTCACTTGAGGTCGTACCACTCGTCCTGCCATTGAGGGTCGTTGAGACGATCGCCAACGTAGCCCAGCCGCGCGCGGTCCATGCGCTGCACATCGCCGAAGAATGGGGCCTTCCAGTTCCGGCGCATGGTCTCCACATGGCCGTCGACGAACGCCACGTTCGCCGTGTCGTGATGGCGGAAATGCACCGTGGGAAAGTCATGACTGGGGGGCTCCAGCAGCCAGTTCTCGCGGAGTTCGCTCCCGGAGCAGGCGAAGTCGACGCAGAAGACGCCGGCGCTGTCGGCAAATGCGATCGTCTGCGTGAGCTGCGTCACGTCCCGGAACCGGCGGCACGCGGGCTGGGAGCTGAGCTGCGGCGCCCAGGTAGGCGGCAGCCACTCGACTCCAAACGAACGCGCGAGGAAGTGGCCGTTGTAGGCAAACCCGGTTGCGGGCTTTCCAAACCGCACCGAGTCCATCTGCGAGGGACCGAAGTCCGGGCATTGAAACGACTCGTAGCTGGTCTCCATGTAGGGGGCCAGCGGCCCGCTCGCAAAATCGAGCTGTTTCGTCGGGTCCGGTTCGTCGTAGTTCACTGTGCCGAACCAGAACTGGGCTTTCCCCTGCGGTCCGGAGAACGTCAACAGGTTGTTGATGCGGGCGGAATCCTCAATCGTGTACGGCACGAAGTGCTCGCGGTATGTGTCGGCGTAGTTGTGCAGCGCGAGCGTGAGTTGCTTCAGCCGGTTGCGGCACTCGGTGCGCCGCGCCGCCTCGCGCGCCTGTTGGACGGCGGGAAGCAACAGGGCCACCAGCACTCCGATGATGGCGACGACGACGAGCAGTTCAATGAGCGTGAAGCCGCGCGCGCGGCGGCAGGAGAGAGACGTCCGCATGGTTCAGTCCTCGCTGCGGGTCGTGATGCGGGAGCACCGGATGGAAAGACGAACCCTCAGCAGACGTGGCGCAGCCGAAGGCGCGCACGAGGCGGCGCGGCCTTGAACGCGATGCCAAGCCGGAAGGGCCTTTCCACGCAGGGGCTTCGCAGGTGCCGAATCCTGGGCAGGTCTTCTGGCTTCCGGATCGGCCTACTGGCTGCACCTTCCCGCGGCCGGGGACTTGTGAGTCCCCACATCAACTATTCCGCAGTGGCGTGTTGCAGCGTTCGTCCCCGGTTACAGCGGCGGGACCGCGACGGATTTCCACCGTCTTCCCTATTCTTCTGCCGGACTCCGAGCCCGGCAGACACCCAAGTCGTGCCGGCATCGTACCGCGGGAGCGCCGTCTGTCAATCACGAAATCGTGGACTTGATTCAGAGAGTGAACCGGTCCGGGCCGCGACGAGTGACCTGGTCGCGCCGAAACAGATGCGGAGCCGGTGGTTCGGCAGACTGGAACAGTCCCTGTGTCGCGCACAGATCGTTCAGCAGATAGCCGCCGGTCACGCGGCGCGCCAACTCGCCTTTCACGCGCCCGTCCCAATGAAAGGCCGCGCCGGGCAGAAGGGCGATCAGCAGTTGCAACATCGCGCGATGAGTCTCGGCCCGCGCGGAGTCGGCAATGTCAACGTCGGGCACGGAGTGCCGCAGGCTCAGCAGCGCGAGGTGGGTACTCACATCGCGATCGCCGGCGGGCGCCGAGTCGCGGAACTCGGACATCCTCCCCGTGTCGACGGCAAATTCCGCGGCGACTTCTCCAACGGCGGAATGACCGAGAAGAAAGTCGCACCAGCGTTCCGTGACGCGCCGCAGCCGGTTCAGCCGCAGGCTGGCGCCCAGCGGCGGGCCGCCGTCGATCCAGGCCCGCAGCACGGCGTGCTTCGCCTGCAATTGATCCATGACGATCGGCCGCATCAACCGCTCGACTTCGCAGCGATTTCGCACCGCTCCGCAGGCGGTCAACCAGGCGGCTGCGACCCGGGACAGCATCTCGGCGACGAGGATCTCCTGCGCCAGTGGCTCCAGTGCCGCGTTGCGGCGGGCGGCGGTTCCGCCGGCCGAGAGCGCGGCGATGGCATCCCACCACAGCTTCAGCCGCCTGCGCGACAGCCGCTGCAGTTGATAGAGGTCGGTGTTTGACAGCGGCTCCGTGGCCTGGGCGAAGCGGGTCCCATGCAGGGCCAGCAGACCAGTGACCTCGGAAATGTCTCGCAGATTCACGCGGAGCGTCTCCGTCAGGCCCGCGACGAACGATGCCAGGGACGAACGTCCCGGGAACGATGTGACATCTATGCAAAGCAGATACCACAATGCCGCGGCGACTTGTTTCGCAGTGACGCCCACGCGCGCAGCCGGGTCCATTTGACGGGCGCGAAGCGCCGCGTCACGCGGCGAGCCGGGAGCAACAGCAGCCCGGGCCAACAAAACAACGCGCCTCCGGGGGATCGGTCCGGAGGCGCGTGTTCGAGAGAGATTCAGCAGGTTTTGCGGTCGAAGCGAGGATTGTCGACCTGTCGGCTTCCGTGAGTCAGCCCGCAAGTCGAACGGAACTCTACCGTCGCACGCGGAATGCCGAAGCGTGGTGAATGCATCGCGTCCCGAACAGAATGTTCAGGGAATTGAACGCAAGTACCCTGCGGAGACAAGGGATGCGGCCCGACTGCCGAACCCGAATTCGATAGCGCCGATGATCTGCAGCACGGACCGCATGTTGCCGAAACGCCTCACCGATGTCGTCCGGCGACACGTCAACCGCGCGGCGGCGGGACAAGGAAATCAGTGCCACAACGCCAGCCGGGGCAGACGGGCAGGCCATTCGTGGTGGCACGCATTGCAGAAGAATCCGGCGAGGGAGGCCGTCCCCGGAATGGCCCTGCAATTCCGGTCCAGGAGCGCGTCTTCGCGCTCGACGGCCTCGACCGTTACACGACCACATTGCGGACAGCAGCGATTGCGGCGTTCCAGTCGGGCGCGCGTCACGACATCCGTCCGGTCGTAGGGGGCCGCAATTCGATTACGGGGCGTGAATGCGAGGATCCGCGGGACTTCATCAACCGCGATTCCGGTCGCGCGTGTGACAGCGAGCTGGCTCATCCGTGAGCATCTCCTGATCCACAGGATCTGTAATGGAATTCCATTCCCATCAGGCACGTTTGGGCGGCGATAACCGGACCAAGCATGTGGCGGGAGCATAACTCAGGCGGACGCGGCGATGCAAGGGCAGGCAGTACCAGTTCGGGCGTCGAGAGCTGACGCGGGCCGTCCGTGAGAATGCCGTTGTGGTTCACAACTTCAGTCAACGACGTGACCCGCGCCGCCACAGCGTACGGCGCGGGTCACGGTCGAGACGGCAGCCCGCACGGTGGGTGACGGCGCCCCGCGTCAGTGTTTCTTCTTGTCGTCCTTCGGCGGCTTGGGAGCTTTGGGTGGCTTCGTCGCCTTGTGCTGCGCGGCAGGGACGATCGTCACAACGTCACTGCCGAACAGTTCCAGACCGTCCAGCGTGTACCCACCCAGGCAGAGAGATGTCGTGTGCGGGCCAATCGCTCCCTCACTCACCATGTTGAGGATGCTGAAGTGCAGGATCAGGTCGAGGTCGCCATCCAGGTCGACGTCTTCCGCCCCGCCCCGGATCGGGACCGCCAATCCCTCGAGCAGCGGGTCGCCCAGTGCAATCCGGGTGACATCGACGCTGGCGGCATCGAATTCGGCGGTGGTCAGGACGGCCACCGGCAGAACGCCTCCCGCCGCCGGCGACTTGCCCTTGCTCTTGCCGTTTTCTTTCAGGTTGATCGGGTTGTCGTCACTCCCCGGTTTGACGTCCAGCACGATCTCGATCGGCAATGCCGGCTCCGGTTCTGGTTCCGGCTCCGGTTCTGGTTCCGGCTCCGGTTCTGGTTCGGGATCGGGCTGACCCGTCAGGACCAGCAGGCTCACGTTGTCAACATTCACGTTGAAAAAGAACGTCTGATCCCGCTGTGCGAACCGGATCCGGATCTGCTGTCCGGACAACGCCTGCAGCAGCCCCGTCACGTCGACTGCCCGCGCATTGGGTCCCGCCTGAAGCGGCGGGTCGCCGGGGACGGTCGAGTAGATGTCGGCCAGCACACCCCCGCCCGCGTCCACAACCTGCACGCGGAATTCCTGCTGAGAGGAGAAGGCGCCCTGACCGATGAGGAAACCCCAGTTCCGGATACGGTCCGACCAGCTCAACGAGGCCGCGGTCACTCCCGACGGGACCGTGATCAGGGCGGAGGTCAGCGAGCGCGACCCGCCGGCATCCCCCTCGTTCTGAAAGCTCATCGCATCGAAATTGCCCGAAATCGGCGGCGTGGGGCCCGCGATAGCATCCGGCGCCTCGAAGATGCCGTTGTTGGCCGTCCAGCCCGTACCGCTGCCGAAGTCCGACTTCGCAGCGGTCCAGCCGGACAGGTCGCCGGTCTCAAAGCCGCCGTTGGTCACCAGTTCAACCTGGGCCTGCAGCGTGGAGCACAATCCCAGCACGACGGCCGCACTGCAGGCGGCCACGAAACGATTCTCGCGGCGCATCATCGTTGACCCCTTCACCACAATCGACGGAACGGCACCGTGGCGCCTGCTGCGGCACTGTGCATGCTCGGTGAAACGTGTCGCGTGAACTCCTTTTCAGCGGCACGGCACCGATCCCGACCCGGTCGGGACGCGCTCCCGGAATCCGTCGAACCAACCCGCAAAACAACGCACTTGAGGGGCGATTTGCAACGCTAGCTCGCCGGAATGCGGCGCGACGGAAATCTCGAAAGATTTTTTCCGGCGTCACAGAAGTCCTGTCGTCCGCGCCGGAGTGACGAGATTTGATTCACCCGCGATGGACGTTGCCCAAACGCCACAACGAGTCAGGGGAGCGTGTTGAAGCTGCGGTCCCCTGCGTCTCCCAGACCCGGGACGATGAACTTGTGCTCGTTCAGTTGCGGGTCCACCGCGCAGACGTGGATCGACGTCGCCGGAAACTGTCGCTGCACCGCGTCGATCCCCGGACGGGCGGCGATGATCGAGAGCAGCTTGAGTTGCGGCACGCCCCAGTGCTGCAGCGCAGCCAGCGCGAGCGTCGCCGAGCCTCCCGTGGCGAGCATCGGGTCGAGCACAAAAGCCACGTCGACCGGATTCGAGTTGGGGAGCTTCCGGTAGTACTCCACAGGCAGCGCCGTCTGCTCGTCACGGTACAGCCCGAGGTGCCAGACCTGGGCATCGGGGACGAGCGTCAGCAGCGGGTCAACCATCCCCAGGCCGGCCCGCAGAATGGGGACGAAGGCAATCCGTTGGGAGACGACGTGCCCGGTCGTGCGGCACAGCGGCGTCTCGATCTCGGTTTCCGCGACGACCAGGTCGCGTGTCGCCTCGTACGCCAGCAGTTTCACCAGTTGCCGCACGTGCAGGCGAAATTCGCCGGGTGGGGTGTCCACCGATCTCAACCGGGCCAGATGGTGTTTGGCCAGCGGGTGGTCGATGACGTGCGGGCCGGACATGGTCGGTGCTCCACGATGCGAGTGGCGCCAAAGTAGTCGCGTCACTCCGTGACGCGGACCTTTTTGATCGGGAATGAAGAGTAAGGCGGACGCATCCAGCGCGAGTTGTATGTCGATGGAGTTTCGGTCCCGGTCACGGAGTGGCCGGACAGCTTTGTCTGACCTGGCGGGAATAATCGCGGTCCCGGCGGCATCCTTCAAGCGGACACCTCCACTCCGCGCCTCCCCCGCACACTGGGAGCCGTGATGCCGCAATCATTCTACGCGAATACCGGGTTCGTTCTGCTTCGGGTGGCGGCCGTCGGTTGTGGCGCTGCACCGTATGTTGACTACTCCGCCGCACCGTCACCGGCAAACCGGTCGGCGGCTCGTCGGGGGGCGATCGGAACCTGGCGCTGGTCCAGAATGCGGAGGCAATCGCCGGTGAGTCGCTACCGGAGCCGGCGAACAGCCGCGCCTGCAGCGCAAAACCATCGACATCGCGACGCTGGACCTGGTCGTCGAGGACTTCGCCGGCGTCGCGGCCCGCGTCGAAGGACTCGCCCGGAAGCACGACGCGTTCATCGCCAACTGGTCGATCGACACGGCCACCCGGCGGCCGCTCGCTCACGGGTTCTGCAGAATGAGCCGCCGTTCGGGCTCTTCGTCCCGGAACAGCAGGTCGTGCGTCGGAATGCCGAACACCTCCCACGAGGCCGGCGGCATCACGCCCTGGTCCGGGCGCGGACTTGTCGACGGCGGATCGAGCGGTATCCCCAGCAACTCTTCCTCCTCTTCCTGGATGATGATGCGCGGCGTCACCGTAATGATTGGCGGCGACTCCTTCTGCACGCCAGTTCCGGACTCGGAGGTCCTGGCCTCCGGTACGAGCCGTTCCTCTTCTTCCCCCCCCACAATGATCCGCGGCGTGACGAAGACGAGCGTGACGCCGTCGGGGGACTCGTCCCAGACGACGCCGTCCCCTTCGCCGGGGGCCAGTTCGCGAATAGCGCCGAAATCCGAGAAACTGCCGGATGCGACGAATGCGTAATTTTCGATCACTGGCGATGGTTCGCTGGCATTGATGACGCATGTATTGCCGACGGTGGTCGTAAACACCGAGATTCGCTGCAGCATCGGTGTACCGTCTCTTGTGCGCGGTACGGCAACATTGCAGTCGACACATCGCCGGCCGCCCGACGTGATGGCTGTCAAGAACGCAAAGGGATTGTCGCCTCCAGTGTCCCTCGCAAGACGCCAGGTTTGACCCTCGTAAATCTGGATCTTGCGGGCACGAATGACATCCGTTTGGTCAACATCTTGAAGGAGCAGTTTCAACCTCTCGAATTGTTCCGGCGTCGCTTCGGTCCGGTTGCCATACCATTCGGCTCCCCACGAGGATTTGATTCGCAGAAAATCGTCCCTGGGCAACCGTATGGCGCTCACTTCGATCAGGATCTGGTGGTCCTGAAAGTTTCGTAGTTGCTGCAGCAAATCGGCGATCTCTGCGTGGACCCGTTCCGTCTGACGCACAGCGAGACCCACTGCCGAATCGCAAGCACGGATCGAACCACGACCGCCGAATTCAGTCCATCCATTCGGTTCAATCGTTGTTGTGATGAACTGAATGATGGCATCAAGTTGGCCCTTCAATGGTTGGTCGGGAGTGCTACCGCCGGAGCAAAGTGTTCGAAATGTTGGATTAAGTATTTCGCCGACCGGATAAAGGCGTGTCGTGAGTTCACTGCTCTGGCGGTCACGACTGGTGATTGAGACAACTCCATTCCGATACTCGAACTCGAGGTTGAGGGGTTTCAGGATCAGATTCAGTACCGATTTGATCTGTATTCCATCAACTTGGATCGACACCGGCGTTTCCAGAGTTACGCCTTCGCTTGCAACGCCGGCCAAATCGATCTGGAAGTTGGCTCCGTATCGATCAGCAAGATCATGGAGGAATTCGCCAAGCGATGCGTCATCAAGGTGAACGCTGCATAGTTGCGTGAGCGGCGTGGCGGTCTGCGGATGGATCGTCAGCACGCCCGCTGCGACGTGCGGTTCAGCCGTCTGTCCGGCGGATTCCCCGCTGGTTTCATAACTGGTCTGGTGAATCCCGCTTTCAGGGCTTGATGACTCCCCCTCGGCAGGCGACGACTCAACATCCTCGATAATTTGCCGCACACAACCCAGCAGCACGCTGATTTCCTGGTGTCCCCGGCGGGTCTGTCGAACGACGAGGCTGCGGCTGCCGGAGTGCGGCGCAAGCGCGGCCGGTCCGCCGGATTCATTCCACGAGTCGGGCTGCACGAAGGTTCGGATCAAAGCGGTGACGGAGTCAAAATCAGCTTCTTCTGTCGCAACCGGAGATGCAGGCTCGTGGTCCTGCGAGACGGGCGATCGAGACTTCGAT
The DNA here is from genome assembly GCA_964633565.1 of uncultured Planctomycetaceae bacterium. Classification (GTDB taxonomy): domain Bacteria; phylum Planctomycetota; class Planctomycetia; order Planctomycetales; family Planctomycetaceae; genus CAZWGW01. Next base: position 2,220 of record CAZWGW010000035.1, on the reverse strand, counting down.
ATCGGGTGGAGCAGGTCGGCTACCGAATAGACCTGCGTGAACAGTTCCCCTTCGCTGCGCTGGCGGCTCGTGATTTTCAAAACTTCATCCTGGACCAGCCATGCGAGGTCCCGCGCGTCGAGAATCTGTTTGAGTGCGGACCTGAGGGTGACCCCCTCCACGTGGATCGAAATGGGATCTCTGGTGGTAACACCTGCCTCCGCGAGACCGGCATCGTCAATCACGATGTTTATTCCCTGGCTGTTTGCGATGTGCCGGAAGATCTCTTCAAGTTGAGTCTGCTCGAAGTGCAGGGAGACCGGCTGGTTGAGGGCCTCCCAAACCCGTGCCTCTTCGGCACTGACACCGGTGGACCGGGTCTTGTCGATCGTGGACGGACATCTGAATCCAACGTCGTTCCAAACATCGTAGGCGGCGCGTTCGGATGAGGTGGATTTCTCGCGAGGCGGCAGCGGTGGGGGCGTTTCTTCGGCAAACGCAATCGCGCCCGAAACGGCCACTGGCAGATGATTGAAACTCGCCTGCAGGATGCTCGGGTCCAGCCGACCCGGTTCTGGCAGCACCAGTCCCGCCAACTCGCCTGCGACAATCACGCGACTGAGCACATCGCCTGTCGGTGATCCATCCTGCAGAATGGGCCGACTTGCTGGCGCAGCGGCCGCCACGTCGGGCTTCAGCTCCATTTGCAGGGGCCCGTGCACCTGCTCGCCCGCGAACACCTCAAAGCGACCCTCGTTGATTCCGACTGACGTAATCAATTGCAGGCACTCCTCGCTCTGGACGATGTTGCCTGCGGCGATAAACCGGTTCGATTCACTCGTCACCGGAAAGAGGTCCTCGCGCAAGTTGACCGGCCGACACGGCGCGGGCGGGTTTGCATTGCTCGTGAACACGATGATCTCTGACTGATCGAAGACCGGTTCCTGCGCCGCCAGCCGGGGCGTCGGCGGGGCGCCGCGGAAGGTCGAGGTCAATCCGTCGGATAATCCAACCGGCGGGGTGGGCTGAGTCTCCCTGGCCTCACGCGCCGCCCGTCGCGCGGCACGGCGCACGCTGCGCGGAGCGCGTGGCGCATCCTCGGCAGGCAGGAACGCGCTGACAACGATTACTGACAGCAAAGCGGCTGACGCGGGGAGCAGGAAACGCCTCATGGCCGGGCCTCCATGCACAGAATGTGCGGTGATACGCCGAACGGGGCGGGAGTTGTACGCCGCTGCGGGAATCCGCACAAGACGGGTTCAGCCGCGGAGGAATATCCGCGGACCAGACGTTCACAGACTCAGGGAGTCTGATCGGCCGTCCAGGGCGAATTCGAACCGGCGCCGACACGACTGGTCGTCATTCGATCCACAAACCGACGTACCAGTTGAGGAATTCGCCGAACGGCCTGAAGGCGGACAGCAGGTACAGCGGGTAGTACAGCTTGGCGATGTACTCCGGCCCGTTGAGGTACATCGAGGCGTACCAGCGCCAGTACATCGGCCCGATCGACAGCGTGTACAGCACGAAGCAAACCACAAGCTGCAGGAACGTCGTTCGCAGGTAGGCCTTGAGGTCAAACGACGGCGGCGTGTTCTCGTCGGAACCGGCCGTCCCGCTCGCGTCGGTCGCTGTGCGGGCCGGTGCGGTCATGCGAGTTTCGCCTTTCGCGCCCATTGGACCGTCGTCTGGATGCCGTCCCGAAAATCGACCTGTGGGGCGTAGCCGAGCATCTGGCGGGCCTTGTCGCAGGAGTACTCCAGATTATAGCCGAGGAACTTCACACGAGCCTTCGTGAGCAGGGGGGCCTGTTCCTGGCCGGTCAATTTCCAGACGGCCTCGAAGACAGACGCCAGCACGCGGGCCGCGCCGACCGGAATGTGTCGCGTCGGTTTGGGCAGGCCGCACTGATCGGCAATGGCGTGGAAGAACTCGTGCCGCGTGACGAGGCGGCCGTCCGTGATGATGAACGCCTCGCCGACCAGGTCGTTGCGTTCCAGCGCCAGAATCACGGCATCGACCAGATTGCCGACGTAGAGATTGTTGAGTAACTGCTCGCCCGTGCCGAGAAAGGCGAACCGGCCCGACTTGAGTTGTTTGATCAACCGGGGCAAAACGGTACGGTCGCGCGGACCGTAGACGAAACCGGGACGCAGAGTGACGATCGGAAGCTTCTCGCGCTCGACGTAATGCCGGATCAGTTCCTCCGCCTCGATCTTGGAGATCGTGTAGCCGTCGACG
>CAZWGW010000034.1:6159-19004 GCA_964633565.1 uncultured Planctomycetaceae bacterium | reverse complement strand
TATATGTCCCGCCGTCGGCGTCTTCCCACGTGTCGACGTCGGTCGTGTCGACGACGGTCGTGGCGTCCGAGCCGAGCGACGTCGGGAACCGGTTCACGAACCGGTCGGTGAACCCCTGCTGCGACTGGTAATCCGGGACCGTCCCCAGTTTGGGCAATGCCAGCCCCGGCTCCAGCGGCGGGTTGTAGAACCCGACTTCGATCGTCGTTGCCGCCGCGCTCCCGGAACCTGATCCCGACGTCGACCCTGACGCGCTCCCGCTGCCGCCGGCCGAGCCACTCCCTGACCCCTGGCTCCCGGCTCCTGACTCCTCACCCAGGCCCCAGTGAATGCCGTTCGCGCCCCCCGGCGCGGCGACGTTGACCGTGACGGTCGCCGTGTCCTGGTTCTGGTCCTCATCCTCGATCGTATAGGTGAACGTGACCTGGCCGGTGAACGCACTGGCGGGGGTGAACTCGATCTCGTCGGTCGCCGGTCCGCCGGAGCCGGACTGCAATATGGAGACGGTCCCGTACGCCGGCTGCGTGATGCCGACGATCTCCAGCGGCCCGCTCTCGGGGTCGCTGTCGTTGGTGAGGACGTCGATCTGCGCGGCGACGTTCTGCTGGACGAGGGCCGTGTCGTCGACCGCCACGGCCGAGAGGAGCGTGCGGTCCTCAAAGAGTTCGATCTGCCGGGCCAGCCCGATCGGCCGGCGGCGCTTCCGCGGCTGCTGAGGCTGCCGCGCGAGGCGGCTCTGGTGCCACATCCGACCCCGGAACAGCCGCAGCCAGTTCGTGACGACCATTTGGCCTACTCCCTACGATGGCACACACACGAAGGGACGCCGTACACGCAACCCGCAGAAGCGGTGAGTCAGCGAAGTGAATCGACTGCACCTGCCATGCTCGCTCGTCACATGCCCAAAGCGTTGCCCGCTTGTCGACAACGGCCGCATTCATAGGATGAGCGATGTTCGGAATCTTGCCACCACTACAATCAGCTTGTCAAGTGGAGAAGACCAGATTTTCAACAAAGTATGAAATATCGCTGATTCACAACAATCTTGATATGTTCGCCAACTCCATTGACAACAGATCGGTAACCGTGTCACATTAAATACTCAATTCACTCAGTGGAGCCTGCAATATGAGTGACGCGGCCAGGCCTTTCGGGTCCGACGGTGCTCCCCACGGCGGCAACCGTCTTCCACCCTCCGAACGCGGCGACGCCGCCGTGGCACGGGTCGAGCTGGACGATTCGGCCGTCGCCGCGCTGTATGCCAACATCTGCCGAGTGGCCAGCACGCCTGAAGAGGTGATCCTGGACCTCGCGCTCGACCCGAATCCACTGCAGGAGGGCTCGCGCACGGTCCGCGTCGCCCAGCGGGTGATCTTCAACCACTACACGGCCAAGAGACTCATCGGCCTCCTGGCGTCGGTCGTCGAACGCCACGAAAAGTCGTTCGGCCCGCTCGAAACGGACGTCCGCAAGCGGCTGCGCAAGGTTTAATCCGGTCGGTTCGCAAACTGAACAGAAGGTCACAGAGGTAGCGAAGGATTGCGAAATTGAAGCGAGGGCCAGCCGATATGATGGGCGAGCGAGTGATTCACTTTTTTCAGGGAGCGGCTGCCGCCCGCCCACGACGGCGATCAGCGGGTTTTGCGGGCCTGATTGAGCCGCTCGAATGTCGTCTTCTGCCGGCCGGCAACGTCGCGGCGGTCGTCCAGAACGGCTCGCTCACACTGCAGGGTGATGCGGAGAGCAACACCGTCGAAGTCACAGTGACGGCTGCCGGCGTCATCGTCCACGGCCACGACGGGACCATGATCAACGGCTCGGTTGGAGACTTCGTGGCCTTCTCTGGCGCGGATGCCATTCCCGGCAATCTCGTCATTAACCTCGCACAGGGGGATGACGTCGCCCTCGTCTCGGGCGACCTCTCGATTGCCGGCGACCTCCGCTTCCATGGCGGCAAGGGGAATGACCGCCTCGGGCTGGACCACGTCACGGTCGGTGCCGACATGGTGATCGTGGACCGCCGCGGCGATGCGGGAGTCGATATCGAAGACGCAGCGATCATGGGCGACACGCGGCTCCGTACGTCCCAGGGCAATACGACGCTCCTGATCGCCGATTCTCAACTAGGAGGCGCTCTCCGCGTCAAAACCAGAGACGGCGCCGATGCCGTCCATCTTGATGGCGTCGATATTGCCGGCGACGCGAGTTTTCGGCTGGGGCAGGCAAGTAATGGCCTGTTCATCGAGGACTCCCAATTGAGTGGCCACGTGCTCGTCCGCTCGGGAATGGGCGATGATTTCGTCATGTTTGAGGCGTCGTCGGTGACCGGCTCGACACACATCAGGGAGCGAGGCGGCGACGACCTGCTGGTTGTCACCGGCGCGGCTGAATTCACCGGATCGTTCCACTCAACCGGTGCACGGGGGAACGATGCGGCCGACATTGCCGACACGGCCCAGTTCGACCACGAACCGGTCCTGCAGCGTTATGAACTCGACGACGTCACCGCTCCGGTCATCCTCGACCAACTCGACAATCCGCAGACCGGCATCCGTGCAAGAGGCAACGCCCTGCACGACTTCTTTGTGGCGTTGCTCAGCATGTAACACCGACGGCAGACCAATGGACGGCGAGTGGCACACCCGGTGAAAGGGCCGAAACCATGGACCAGCGCATCGTTCTCGGCATCGGCACCGGCCGTTGCGGCACGAACGCGCTGGCGCATTTTCTCAATCAACAGCCCGAGTTCGACGTCACGCACGAGCAGTGGCCGCTGCTGCCCTGGACGTCGCGGTTTGCGGCCGACCTGATTCGCGAGCGGTTCGCCCGCATCCGCCGTCAACGCACGGCGCGCGTGATCGGCGACGTCGCGTCGTTTTATCTCCCGTACCTCGACGAGGCGCTGAAACTCGAGCGGGACCTCCGGGTGATCTGCCTGAAGCGCCCCCGGGACGATGTCGTCCGCAGCTTTGGCGATTGGCTTGACAAGGTCCACCCCCTGCCGACGAACCACTGGGCGCAGCAGCCGGCCCCAGGTTGGTATCACGAGCCGGTCTACACGCGCATGTTCCCGCAATACGATTTGCAGGACCGTGCCGCGGGGATCGCCCGTTACTGGGATGAGTACTACGCCCGTGCCGCAGATCTGGCCGCCCGTCACCCGCAGAATTTCCGCATCGTCGACATGGCAACGGCCCTCAACACGCCCGAAGGCCAGCGGGAGATCTTGCGGTTTGTCGGCATTCCGGACGATCGGCACGTCCTCGCCGAGAATACACGGAGCAATCAATCGGACACGGCCCCCGTGCGCCGCCAGCCCTTCGTCGACGCCGGCAACCCGCAGGACCCGCGGCGGTGCGTCGTCCTGGTCCCGTTCGGCACGCACATCGTCCCGATGTGCGAGACGGCCCTCAAGGAGCTGGAACGGCGCGGCTACGTCGTCCGCCGCGTGCAGGGTTACGCGGCGATCGACCAGGGGCGCAACCAGATGGCGACCGACGCCCTCCGCGACGGCTTTGAGGAGACGCTCTGGATCGACTCCGACATGGGGTTCCGGCCGGACGACGTGGAACGCATCCGGGCCCATCGCGAGCCGATCGTCACGGTCATCGCGCCACAGAAGGGGAAGCGCGCCCTGGCCTGCCACATCATTCCGGGGACCGAGAAGTTGACGTTCGGCGAACGAGGGGGACTGCACGAGATCCTGTACGCGGGGACCGGTTTCCTGCACGTTCGCCGCGACGTCTACACCCGCGTCCAGGAACAACTGGATCTGCCGGTCTGCAACGAATTGTTCGGCCGTCCGATGATTCCGTTCTTCCAGCCGCTGATCCGCCGGCAGCACGAGGGGACGTGGTACCTCGCTGAGGACTATTCGTTCTGCCACCGCGCGCGCCTGTGCGGTTTCCGCATCCTGGCGGATACGTCGGTCCGTGTGTGGCACGTCGGCAACTATGCCTACAGTTGGGAGGATGCCGGGATGGATCGCCAGCGGTTCGCCACATTTCACTACAACTTCACGTCAAACGAATCACAAAATGGAGCATAGCAACCAGTTTGCCCGCCCATGATGTCCGGAGGAAGGCAATTCCCATTCGCTCAGATTTGTTGTGAGGAACGACAGTCGTGATGTCCCTGGTGGGAAACCTGGCTGACTCCGGGCCGTGGCGAATGGCGATCTGGAGACGGAGTGTCGACCGCATCTTGCGCCAGGCGGACGCCTGCAGGCGATTGAGTGACGCCCAATTGAGGAAGCGCGCTCGCGAGCTGCGCTGGGTAGCGAAGGGTGGCACGCCGCTGCAACAACTACTGCTGCAGGTCTACGCCCTGGCGATCGAAGCGACCGACCGCCAGCTCGGCCTGCGGCACTTTCCCGTACAGGTGCTGGGGGCCGTGGCACTGTTCCACAATCACATCGCCGAGATGCAGACCGGCGAAGGGAAAACGATCACCGGCGTGCTGCCGGCGGCACTGCGGGCGCTGGTCGGCCGCGGCGTCCACGTGGTCACGGCTAACGAATACCTCGCCGGGCGCGATGCGGAGACGCTGGCGCCGGTGTTCGAGCGGCTGGATCTGTCGGTCGGCTGCATCCGGGCGAAGATCAGCGACGACGAACGGCGTGCGGCGTACGCGAAGGACATTACTTATGGCACGGCGGGCGAGATGGGGTTCGACTTCCTGCGGGACCGGCTCAAGGCGGGGGCCGAGTTCCGCGACACGCCGCGACGGGCGATGTTTCATGATGAGGCAGGTGGAGGACCGGTGCAGCGCGGGCATTATTGCGCACTGGTCGACGAAGCGGACAGCATTCTGATTGATGAGGCCCGCACGCCGCTGATCATCGGGCAGGAGCAGCCGAACAAACCCTCCGCGATCAGCCTGTACCGCTGGGCGCAACGGGCGGTCGAGAGCCTGCAGCCCAACCTTGATTTCACGTTCGAGCCCCGGCGGCGGCAGGCAAATCTCACTGATGCCGGCGCCCGCAAGGTGTCGCTCCTGGCCAAGCCGGCCGCTATCGACGTCTACGACGTTGAACGCATTTACCAGCACGTCGAGCGCTCGCTCACTGCGTGCTACGGCTACGGCCGCGACCGGGACTATGTGGTGGTCGACGGCGAAGTGGCGATCGTCGACGAAGGGACCGGCCGCATCATGGAGGGGCGGAAGTGGCAGGAGGGGCTGCACCAGGCGGTCGAGGCGAAGGAGTCAGTCCGCGTCACGCCGGTCACGGTGTCGGCGGCGCAAATCACGATCCAGTCGCTGTTCCGGATATACGAGCATCTTTCCGGAATGACGGGGACCGCCGTGCAGACCGCGCGGGAGCTGCGCAAGGTGTACCGTTGCCGGGTGTCGGTGATCCCGACGCACCGCCCGTGCATTCGCCGGCGCCTGCCGCCGCGGGTGTTCGCGACGCAGGCGGCGAAGCGCAGGGCGATTGCCCAGGAAGTAAGGCAGTTGATCGCGTCACAGCGCTCGGTGCTGATCGGGACACCGTCGGTGTCTGCGTCGGAGGCTCTGAGCGAATTGTTCCGCGCGGAGGGGATTGAGCACGTCGTGCTCAACGCGCGCTACCTGGCCGAGGAGGCGGAGATCGTGGCGCAGGCGGGTCAGCCGGGCCGGGTGACAATCGCCACGAACATGGCCGGCCGCGGGACCGACATCCTGCTGCACGACACGGTGCGAGCCGCGGGGGGGCTGCACGTCATCGCCACGGAAATGCACACGTCGGCACGGATTGACCGCCAGCTCATCGGCCGCGCGGCGCGCCAGGGGGACCCGGGGAGCTTTCAGTTCTTCTTGTCACTGGAGGACGAACTGCTCCGCGTGCTGACGCCGCCGGAATTGCAGCGGCTCCAGGCTGGTGCGCGGCCGAACGGGGACGGCGAATTGTCCGCCAGTTATTTGAAGGTCTTCCGCAAGACGCAGAAGCAACTGGAGCGGCTGCACGGCAAACAGCGGCGACAGTTGCTGAAGTACCAGGGGGAGCGGCTGAAGCGGTACCGGCGGATGGGGCTGGACCCGCATCTGGAGCTGGTGGAGAACTGACGGGCCGTCAGAACCACAGCTTCCGCTGCAGGAACTCGATCACGTCCCCGAACAGGGCATAGCCGAGGCTCCGCTGGCCGCAGTTGATCTTGGCTGTTACCTCCGCGCCGATCCGCCGCTGGGGGAGTTCGTCGGGGTCGATGTCGGCGAAGACCTCGACGATCGTCCCCTGTTCCTCCGAGACGTTGGAGCGCGAGCCGATCGATTGTACCGTGGCGGAGAACGTCTGCTCGACGGCGGTGGCGGGAACGTATTCGACCGGCAGCGTGTGTGACTCCACATCGCCCAGGGCGCGGAGCAGGTGCCCCATGCGATACTCGGGGACTTCCAGCTCGAGCCGCCAGGGGCCGGTCTCGTCCATCACTTCCAGCAGCACCTCGCCGCGGCGGACGGGACGATCGAGCAGGTTCTGCTTGAGCTGATACGTGACGACCGTGCCGTCGATCGGCGCGCGCGCGGAGAGGCCGGCGATGCGAGCTGTCAGTTTCTGCCCTTTCCGTGAGGCGGCGTCCAATTCGACACGGGCCTTCGTCAGTTCGCCCTCCAGCCGGACGAGCTTCTCGCGGTCGCTCTGCTGCTGGGCCGTCTGCCATTCCGAGACGAGTGCGGCGACGAGTTTCTCTTTCTCGCGAACCTCGTTAATTGCGGCCAGATGCTCGGCGTCGAGGTCGTCGCTTTCGATCCTGAGCAGCAGATCGCCGGCCGCGACCTTCTGCCCGCTGGCGACGAGGACCTCCTCAACATCCCCGTCCCACGGCGCGAACACCTCCCGCTGGACGGTCGGCATCGCTTTCCCCTCCCCTTCCACGCGGTAGTCCCAGGGGATCACGATGAGCGATACGATGACCACGAGCAGGAGCACGGCGATGGCGGACGCAATTCCGAGACGCCGGCCCCGCAGCCAGGACCAGCCCCGGCCGAGTTGCCGCCAGAGCGGCAGCAGGAACAGCTCCGAATGGGTGCGGGCGTTGGTGAGTGCGGCGGCGACGTGATCGGCGACGAGGTCGACGCGCCGCTTGACGGTCGGCCGTGGCCGGGAATCAGTCATCTGCTCGACGACCAGACAACCAATGATGGGTAGCGGCTGCAGCCTGCGACCAGCGGCCTCGTCGTCGGCATGTCGGGTTGAGGTCGGCGCCTGACGGAGAGGGACGAGCTGCACCATCCGGCAGCGACTTTCGAGGACGTAGTCGGAGAGCGGTTTCTCGAGTTGGGGAGCGATGCCGTCAAGGATGCCGCCGTACGTCACGACCTCGCCGGTGTTGATGGCCTGTTCGGCCAGAGCCGTCATAGCACGGGCCAGGTTCGAGCGGCGGTCGACTTTCTCCTGCCCGCTGATGGCGCGGATCAGAGTGCGGCGGCCGTGGCGGAGTGCGACGCTGAGCCGGTCGCAGCCCAGCAGCACAAGCCCGTCGTTGGCGGCAATCGCGGCGACTTCGTCCACGTCGAGGCTGCGCTGCAGATGCAGGGTGAACTGGTCGAATCGCTCCCAGAACGCGAGCGGGTTCTCGTCCGGTTGCGGCTCCTGCGCAAGTAATTCGCTGCCGAGGCCGCACAGGTCCTCCACAAACCGGATCAGGACCGCCTGGTCATCACCGGTGAGCGCTTCCGTAGTGAACAGTTCTGCGACACCGACAGGCTGCGCACCGCGAGTCAGCGGTCCCACGGCGACGCAGCAGTGAGGCAGGCCGGGGCCGGCGTTTTCGAGTGGCAGGCAGACGGTTTGCCCTTCCCGCAGGACGGTGGTCAACTGCTGCTGATGCCCGGGGGTGATGACGAACCGGCCGTCAGGGGCGAGCGACTGGAGTTGGTGTTCGCACAGGATGCGGAGACGGCCGTGCTCGTCGAATAGCCAGACGATCCCCGCCATGAGGCCGTCGACCCGACAGGCGTGCCGCAGGAGTTGCAGAAATGCCTCCCGGGGCGGTCCGCCAGAGGGATCAGCCGCCGCCAGTTCCTGGCGAAGTTTCGACAGAATGGCGTGCAGTTGTTCTGCGCGCATGTTGGATCAGGATGGCTCTTGGAGACGCTGGGCTTCGCGCACGGAAAATCGCAAACTGCCCGTGCAGAATCGTGAGGTATAACATACTATATCGGCCGCGGTGGACACTATGCCGATTACCAGCGGGGCCATTGAGGAGGGCCGTCATTCGATGTCACGCAGAATGTTGAGCAGCGCCGTTGCCTTAGTCATCGCTTTTAGTTTTCTGGTCGTGAACGCCTCAGGGATGGCGGAGCCGGCTGCAGGCTCCGAGAACGACATCGCAGCCGGGAACTGCCGCGTCAAGTTCGTCGAACGCCGAACACTCTCGGTGGAGCGGCCGGGTATCCTGAGCGAAGCAGCAAGGGAGGGGGAGCGAGTTAAGGTGGACCAGGTCGTTTTGAAGGTCCACGATGATGTTCCGAAGAGTGCCCGAGCCGTTGCGCAGGCACGAGCCGAGAACGATGCCGATGTGACGGCGGCAAAGGTCGAGCTTGAGACTGCGGAGTTCGAGTATCAGACGCACCTGAAGGCCAATGAATCTCGCCCCGGCACATATACCGAGATCGACATTCGGCGCGTGCAATTGGCAAAGGAGCTGGCCGCAGCAAAGCTCGAACAGGCGGAGAATGAGCGCAAAATCAATCAGCGCCTGTTGGTCCAGGCGGAGGATGAACTCAAGACGTATTACGTCCCTTCGACGATCGCGGGGCTCGTCACGCGGGCCTTCAAGGGGGCGGGGGAGGCGGTGCAATTGGGAGAGCCCATCCTCGAAGTCGTGAATACAGACACCGTCCGTGTCGAAGGTTTTGTCCCTCTCGCCGACGCCTGGCGCGTGAATGTCGGGATGCCGGTGTCTGTCCGTATCGAATTGGCTGGACCCGTTGATCCGTCGCGAAAAGGTGAGACCCAGCGTTCAGCAGAATCGGTGTGTACCGTCAGTGGCCAGTTGGGCTTCGTGGATGTCGACGTCCAGCCGGTGGCGAAGGTCGTGCGCGTTTGGGCCGACGTCCCGAACAAGGATGCCCTCCTGCGCGACGGCCTCGAGGCCGTCATGACGATCCGCACCGCCCAGCGGCCGCAAGATTCGGCCGAATCGACAACGTCGTCCAGGTAATTGCCATGCTGCCGGGCTCGGTCGCGCCGAGCAGTCAGGGGTCCTCGCAATGGCCGATTCCGCTCCGGGCTCGGCGGGATCTGGTCGTCGAGCGGATTCTGTACCGCGGCGTCCAGTGGTACGTCGTCAAGGACCCGTGCGCGATGCAGTATTACCGGCTGCAACCGGAGCAGAACCGGGCGCTGCAACTGCTGGACGGCCGCCGTAGCCTGGAGGACCTGAGGGACGCGCTGCAGCGAGAGCATGTCACGGTCCACGTCGGCCTCGCGGATGTGCAGGCCCTGATTAACGACCTGCACGAGAAGCGGTTGCTGGTCAGTGCGCGACTCGGCCAGGGCTTCTCGCTGATCCGGCAGCGTCGCGAGCAGTTCTGGAAGAAGCTCTGGCGCACGATCCGCAACCCGCTCTACATGCGGCTGCCGGGGTGGGACCCGGACCGGACGCTGACGCGCATGCTGCCGCTGGTGCGGTGGATGTTCCATCCCGCTGTGCTCTTCGTGGCGGTCGCGATCATTCTGGCGTCGTGGGTGTTCCTCGCGGTCCGGTTCGACGACGTGCGGCGGCGGCTGCCGGAGTTCCAGCAGTTCTTCACCTGGCCGAACCTGCTCTATCTGTGGCTGACGATGGCGGCGACCAAGGTGCTGCACGAATTCGGCCACGGGCTGACGTGCAAGTACTTCGGCCGCGAGAGCCATGCGATGGGGGTGATGTTGCTGGTATTCAGTCCGACGCTGTACTGCGACGTGACTGATGCCTGGATGATCCGGAACAAGTGGCCCCGGATTGCGATCGGCGCTGCGGGAATGTGCGTGGAGGTGTTTCTGGCGGCGATCGCGATCTTCACGTGGTGGCACACGCAGTCGGGTCTGCTCCAGCACCTGTGCCTCAACGTGTTTTTCGTGTCGACCGTGACAACGGTGATCTTCAACGCCAACCCGCTGCTGCGGTTCGACGGATATTACATGCTGGCCGACTGGCTGGAAATCCCGAACCTGCAGGCGAAGTCGTCGCGGCTGCTGCAAAAGACGTTCGCGTGGTACTGCCTGGGGATCGAAGTGCCGGACGACGCCTTTACGCCCCGCACCGGGCGGGCGCTGTTCGTGCTGTACTGCATCGCGTCGGCGATCTATCGCTGGGTGGTACTGTTCGGGATTGCGGTGTTCCTGTATACCGTCCTCAAGCCGTACCGATTGGAAAGCATCGGCATCACGTTGGCGGTGATCTCAATCGGCAGCGTGGTGGGGAACCTGATCTGGAACGTCGTCCGCATTCTGCGTATGCCGCGCACCGAGCCGCTCAGCCGAAGGAAGATCACCGTAACGGCTGTCGTCGCGGGCGTCGTCATTGCCGGCGCGCTGTTCGTGCCGTTTCCGTGGTACGTGGCGGCGCCGTTCTACGTGGAGCCGGTCGGCGTGCAACACATCTACACGACCGTGCCGGGGACTGTGATCGAAATCCACGTGCAGCCGGGGGATCAGGTCGCGGCGAGCGATCTGCTCGTCACGCTGCACAGTCCCGAACTGGAGGACCAGTTGGCCGAACTGGTTTTGCAGCAAGGAACCCAGCAGGTGGAGGTGGACGTCTACCAGTCCACCGGCGACCCGGACCGGCAACTGGTGGCGACGCAGCGCCTGCGGACGATCGAAGAACAGCGGGCGGATCTGGAAACGCAACAGGCACAACTGAAGTTGCGTGCGCCCGTCGGGGGGAGGGTCGTGGCGGCGCAGCGCGTGCCGGCGCCCAAACTCGACGCGATCCGTGATCAGTTGCCACGCTGGTCCGGCACGCCGCTTGACCGCGAGAACACCGGCTGTTTCCTTGAGGAGCAGACGCACGTGTGCAGTCTCGCGCCCACCGAGTCGTTTCAGGCGGTACTCGTAATCGACCAGGGGGACCGGGAGGACATCGCCGTCGGCACCGCAGTGCGGCTCAAGATTGAGGAATTGCCGGATGTCGTGCTGGACGGGACTGTGGCTGACCTCTCGCACCGGCACTTCGAGTTCGTACCACCGGCCCTCTCCAACAAGTATGGCGGTCCGTTGCCGACCGTGTCCGATCCTCGGGGCCGGGAGAAGGCGACCAGCCACACGTACGAAGGGAGGGTGGAGTTGGATGTTGATCCTCAACTGTTGCGCGACGGCATGCGGGGTGAAGCGCGGCTGATCGTGGCCCGACGGTCGGCCGCCGGGTGGCTGTGGCGGTGGGTGCGGACGACGTTCAAATTCCGGCTGTAGGTGACTTGAGGAAATCGAGCAGAGGCTCCGGAGAACTGGGCGGTCTGCGGCACATTTTCTGCATTTGCCGGTTGTGTCGGGCCGATATGGATGAAGGCCGACTCTCTGACTGCGGATCGCACACGATTCGCGTTGTGGCGGTCGCCGCGCAGGTGTCTGCGCTATCGGGCCGAACCGTCGACCATCGTCGAACGGAGCACTGCAACATCGCACTGCATTGACTCCGGAAAGGGCACGCCGTGCGGTGTGGGCAATCGCAGGAGCACCTATGCGTTGGTGGTGGGCGGCGCGGCCGAGCATCGCGCGGCGCGCTGCTCGTGCTCAGCCTGCTGATGCTCTGCGGGTGTCAAGAGCTTCGGTCCCACGTCTGGCTCGATGGCGACCGGAACACCAACGGCTACTACCTCTCCCAGGCGACGCGGATCGCGTACCCGACATCGGACGAACCGGTCGCGGTCGAAGCGTATGCGCAGGACCCCCGCCGGCTGCGGAATGAGGCGCCCGCGACAGTCCACGACATCACGCTGATGGAGGCAATCCAGACGACGCTGATGAACAGCCAGGTCGTGCGGAGTGCCGGCCAGTTCCTCTCTCCCGGCAACCCGCTGCTCGCCAATCCGGAACTGATGCCGTCCCGGTTCGACCCGGCCATTCAGGACACGGGGGTGCTGTTTGGACAGCGGGGCGTCGAGGCGGCCCTGTCGGAGTTCGACGCGCAGTTCACGACCAGCATGCTGTGGGGGCACAATGAGACCGTCACGAATAACGCTTTTCTCTCCGGGGGCCTCACGCCGGGGGACACGCTGCTCGAAGACACCGGCGTGTTCAATACCGAGCTGTCGAAGCGGTTCGCCAGCGGCGGGCAGTTCGCCCTCAGCCACAACTGGAACTACTCGCTCAATAACGCCCCCGGGCGGCTGTTCGGTTCGGTCTATGAAGGCTCGGTGCGGGCGGAATTCCGTCAGCCGCTGCTGGCCGGCGCCGGGAGCGAATACACGCGGATTGCGGGTCCGATCAGCGAGAGCATCCAGGGGGTGACCGGCGTCGGGCAGGGGGTGCTCATCGCGCGGATCAACAACGACATCTCGCTGGCCGAGTTCGAGCAGGCGGTGCATCTCCTGCTCCGCGATGTAGAGACCCAGTACTGGCAGCTTTATTTGAGCTACCAGGCTTACGACAGCCAGGTCGGCGCCCGGAACGAGGCGCTCGATCTCTGGCGGCAGGTCGCGTCACGGGCCGAAGTGGGAGGCGCGGGGGCGGGGCTGGCGGCGGAAGCCGAAGCACGCGACTCCTACTACCGTTTGCGTGGCCAGGCGGACGCCGCGCTCGACAGCCTGTATGCGGCGGAGGCGCAGCTCCGGCGGGCGACCCCAAAGCGGACGGTGCTGCTTGACGTTGCGCCCGACGCCTTGCCCTTTCGGTTGCCGCAAGGGCCGACGAGCATCCTCTGCACGCACTTTCAGCCGCT
>CAZWGW010000034.1:0-6149 GCA_964633565.1 uncultured Planctomycetaceae bacterium | reverse complement strand
CCAGTGACGGCGGACTACCTGCCCGACTGGAATCACAACCTGCTGGAAGCCCTGGCCCGCCGGCCCGAACTGCGCCGCCAGAAATGGTCGATCAAGAGCTTGGAACTACAGCTCCGGGCGGCGGAGAACCTGACGCGGCCACGGCTGGACTTCGTATCGGCCTATCAGGTGAACGGGTTCGGCGACGACCTGCTCGGCAGCCCGGCCGACGGCGTCACGCTGAACAACCTGGGGAATGCCTACGACACGCTGGCGGGAAACAACGAGACCGGCTGGAACCTGGGGCTGCAGTTCTCCGTGCCGGTCGGACTGCGCTACGCGCACGCGCAGGTGCGGCAGTTCCAGCTACGGCTGATGAAGGCCCAGGCCGCGCTCAAGGCGCAGGAAGTCGAGATCAGCCATGAAGTGGCGGCCGCGTTCCGCGATCTGGACCGGACATTCCTCGCCCTGCAGAACAACTCGTCGCGGCTGAAGGCGGCACGCGATCAGCATGCCGCACTGCAGGCGCAATTTGAGACCAATTCGCAGCAGGTTCCCGCGCAGGAGGTCTTTCGCGCCCGGGAGGCCGTGGCCCAGGCGGAGGTGACTCTGGCGACAGGCCTCGTCGAGTACAACGTTGCGCTCGCCGACCTGCAATACCGGACCGGGCGGCTTCTGGAGTACGACGGCGTGCATCTCATGGAGGGACCGTGGAAGGCGCCGGCGTACGAGGATGCGCAGCGGCGGGCCACGGGGCGAGCGAAGGCGTTCGACTCGAAGTTCCTGCGGGACTCCGTCGAGCCGTTGGCGCGGTAGAGTGGGAATTCAGCGTTGGACCTGCACAGCCTTGCTCGTTCCGGTCCCGGCGCAATTGAACGCCACCACTCGAAATCGAACGTGCCCGGCCCCGGGGTGTCTGTCCGTTGTGAGGCGTCGCTTCTCCGCGCGGCGAGTTCAGTAAGACCTGCACCTTGCCGTTGGCTGACCCGGCGATCACGTCGGTCCCGGGTGCATCCGGTAATTGGTGGTGGGGGAAGGCAGAAGAGGGGTACCCTGTGGGTGTGTATGTTTCGGTTTGAGGCTGGGAGCCTCACCAACCCAGGGAGGGTACCCCATGAACGTCGAGATTATCGTGCGGATTGGCGGTCGGGAAGTGGCGCAGGTCGCGGGATAGATTGAGACGTGTACTGACAGATGACCGGGAGCGCTGGCACAAACGCGTCACGTGGGGGCCGGCGTTGTACCGGCTGGCCTGCCGCTGCGGGTAATCGTCCCGATGGATTCGGTTCAACCGCGCCGCGAAACCGGACCCACAAGCCCTGAAAGCGTTGATGTCGAAAGATGACCCGAAAGCGCCGTTCCCCGACCGGTGCGCGTGGCAGAACGCACCGGCCGGGGCCGGTCGGCGGCCAGCGGCGGGGTAGATTTCATGATTCGATTGCCAAAGAACTGTGCTCACAGCCGCGCGGCCCCCGCGGCCTCGGCGGCGCCTGCCGCCCGTGGCCCATGATCGTCGAATTGCCGGTTTGCGTGACGGCAGCGGCGCGGTGTTGGGTATCAAATCGCGAGTTTTTTTCACTTTGACGCCGGCGTTGGCGTCAGTGCGCCGATTCCTGAGGCCGCTCGAGTTTCTGACTGATCTGCGCGAGGCGGTCGATCTGCTTGACGAACCGCAGATGCAGCGTCGCCCAGCGCTCGCAGTCGGCGAGCGCGACGCCGTCCTGCCGCGCCCGCTGCAGGAGCTCCATGACGGGGACGACGGACTCGGCGGCGACGGACATCAGGTCGCTGTTCAGGACCGCCAGGCTTGCAGCGAGAGGGTCTTTCATCTGAAGACCTGCGCTGCGATAGGAGCCAATGACCTGGCGTCGCTGCCGGGTCGGATCGGGCGTACTCACAACTGCGGACGTCTCAACGGGAGTGTTGCTATCAGGGTCCATGCTTGCCTCCTGGAAAAAGTTGGATCATCAACTAAGGCTGAAGAGTATCGCTTGGGACTTGTCCATCGGTGCCGGAACCGACGTCGCCAGGCCTGCCGGCGCGGCGGCGGCGCGCGGAGTAACCGTGCAGGTAGCGGCCCTCGCGGGCCAGTTGCGGGGCCGCGGTCCTGGCCGCGAGCAGAGCCCGGCGCGCGGCGCGCAGCAGCGCGGCCGACGCCCGCTGTTCCTTTCGCGGCGCCTGCCAGACGGTAAGGGCCGCCTGCACCTGCTCGGCCAGCACTGGATTCCTGCCCAAGTAGCGCACCCGCTGGCATCGGCCCTCTCGCCAGCGGAGTTTGCGGAACGGCCCGTAGTGCCGATTCCCCCGGGAGCGATACTCGGAGGACACGAACCCCTGTGCGGCGAGCGATGCCAGGTCTCCGGCGGTCAGCCCCAGCCTGCCCAGGTAGGCCGCAGCGCGCTGTTCACAGTTGAGCGACACGCGCAGTGCTATTTGGTCCATGATCGAAGCTCTCCGCACAGGCGACCGAAACGGTCGATCAGGCTCAGGTACTGGCTCAGCGTACCACGGGTCGTATCCAGGGGAGCTGAGCTGGCCAGACTGCGTCGGAGGGCTTCCTGCACCTGCGGACCGAGCAGGTAGAGGAGATACGCCACATCGGCCAGCAGGACGACGGTATTGCGGACAACGGGGTTTTGTCGCGCCAGGGCGTATTCGCGCAGGGGCGCGAGCAGCTCCTGTTCAATTGCTGAGGTACGCTCCCGGTCGTCGCACTCGCCATCCGCTGCGTCACCACCCAGTGGATCCACTGCGCGCACTCCGAGCCGGGCCGCAGCGCTCGAGCGATCGTTGTCTGTGGAGGGCGACGCCGTCTGCACTTCGGTCAGCAGGATTTCGATGTCGGTCACGGCATCGAAGGAATCGAGGAGTGCGGCCTGCGCCAACTCGAGGTCCTGCGCGTTCACGGCAAACCGCAGACGGTCCAGCGTGCCTTGGTGCGGACGCCACACGCAAACCCCGCCCAGCGGCAGGCCGGCGCTGCGGCGGACTTCGGCCAGTCGTACGGCGGCGTTCCGGATCCACGACTGCCGCGCGGCAGAGATGCCGAGGGGATCCCAATCCGCCAGTAACAGGGCTGGCGGCGATGGCGGAAAGGTAATCTCAAACTCCTCCGCCGCATTCTGCTCATCGAGCTTCGCTGCGGATTCCTCCTTGATTGACCCGTCCATCGGATGACTGGTCGCTGTCGCAGAGGCAACGTCTGTTCCGGCGTCCGGCTCAAATTCGAAGTGCGGGAGTCCTTCGCCATAGGCGTCGTTGACTCGCCTTATCTCGTCCAGTGTGAACCGATGCAGGCCCGCCCCCAGTGTTACCGGAAGTCCCAATGCGGAAAGCAGAGCGACAGCCGTGATATGGCCGGCCGCCACAACGACTCCATGCTCACGCGCGCGCTGGCGCGTGCGGTGGTCATCAAGCGCTCCGAAGACAGGATGGATATTGCCGGACAGCAATCCGCCTCCAGCCAGCAGGTCAAACGGCGGATCTTCAGCACGGGACTGCGGCGCCAGGAGGGCACCACTGCGACAGGTGAGTGCGGATGCCAGCCGGAGCCCCTGGTCGGGGCGTTGTTCCAGAAGGCCGGCTCGCAGAAGAGTCTCGTCGCCGAACTGCTCGCGTAGTGCCGTCAGCGTTTGAACTCGAGCGCGGATAGGACCGCGGATGTGTTCGCAGGCCGGTAAGAACGACGCGGGGCGAACCGCAGCGGCGCAGTATGGCGAATGAGGCATGCGCGGGCGGATGCCTGAAGATCGTCCATGATCGGCTGTTGATCACTCATCCCTGAGTCGCCTTGAAATCGTGATGAACCGCGGACCGCATTTCTGGTTGCGGTCAGGTCCCGGGGGACGGAACCGGCCGCGATTCCCGCTCATGCCGCGCCTGCGCGCTCATTTCGATTTTCGCCTCCAGAGTGGGTACTGGCTCACCGCGTGCCAGCGCGGCCCACTCCTGTGCATTAGGCTCGACCGGTCCTTCGTAGTACTTCCGTCGCTCAGGCGGCACATGATCCAGCCACCCCGGCCCCGTGAATGCCAAATCGTGGACGGCTCCCATCACCGGCATCCTGGCCGCACACTGTCGCCGCGCCGCCCGGGAGTTCGCCGCGCGCAGAGTCCGGTAAAAGCGGGTGGCCAGGTGAACGAGCATGTCGCTACCATCCGCCTCGTCGGCGGACGCGTCCGCGGCAGTGGAGACAGAACGCTCCACCGCGGCGCGATGCCTCCAGTCGGGGGGCCGCACGTTGCTTGTGCTCCAGGGCCAATTCTGTTGCGTCATGGTGTTTTATGGTCCCGATGACCACGTTTGATGTCGCTGAGGTAATTCGGCGCCACGTTCAGGTTTACCGCGATCTCGCGCTGCGTCAGGCCCTGATCGATGAGTTCGTCAATCAGGTTGGCCAGACGGTTCGTACGTGCGATGCGTGCGTTGTCGTTGGGTTCGCGGCGAGGCATGGGCATCAATTCCTGAAACTCGGCAAACGCCGCTTGACGAAAGTGTATTTCATGGTACGTGACTGACACCTTCGCGCGGCATTTCGCACAGGTCTACGGCATCCACACCCCGTGGCTTCTCACGGGGGAGGGGGACGCACCGCAGCTCAAGTTTGGCGGCGGTGGGGCGGCCCGCGCCACAGTGCTTCTGCTGCCGGTCCTGAACACACCGCATGTGGGAGATCCGCGCACCGCGCCGACGTGGGACGGCAGCCTCGTCGAAATCAGCGGCCGGGCTGCTGCCGCAGCCGCTGCCGCCAAACATCCCTATGTCCTGCGCGCTGCGGACGACGCTCAGTGCGGCCGGATTCAGCGCGACGATCTGCTGTTGATCGACCAGACGTCGCTGGAAACCCAGCGGGAGGATGTACTGGCGATCGTTCTTTATCAGCGCCGGCCCCGGCTCGCGCGGCGCGGCGCGAACGGCTGGATCTGTGCCAAGTCCGGACATGTGCTGGGCCCCGCGGCCAACTGTGTCGGGCTGTGTGTCGGCATCGTCTGGGGGCCGCTGTGACGACTCCAGGAGGGTCAAACGTTAGAACGAGGCTCGCGGGCAACTTGCGGTGATGCGTTCGTTTCGCGGGCTGCGCGTGGGGGGAGCACGGAGAAAGGCATGGCGCAGCAGGGCGGAACATCACCGCACGCTCCGAGGCACTCACCGTGTGGTTTGTCGCAGTTGGCAGCCTCTTGCCCGCTAAATACTCGGCCGATTCGTGGCAAAAGAGCAGGGGCCGACGGACATAGCGGCCGGACCCTTCCTGTTTGTCACCTCCTCTGACAATCCGCATGCGGGGATGCGTCACCGCGACGACCGGGGTCCCACGGAGCGACTTGAAGCGCAACCCTGTCGTGCGAGAAGGGCGGGCCATCTCAGGCGCTGCGGGAGTCATTGCATCCCTGGCTCCCCCGCCCTCGGGAGTCAGGTTCACGGAGGAACCTGCTCCCGGGGGTTTGTTGTCATCATGATGTTTGCAGCCGGCGCAGGCTGGCGAATCCATGACACGGGCTGCTTTGTCAAGGCGCGCCGCGGTTCGCGACGGTTCCTGTGTGAACCGCCCATGTTGTCATCAGTCGCTGATCTGCTCCCCGATGTCGCGGGAGCGGTCGTGTCCGCCTCACGACCGCTCCTGCGTACGGGGGCGGTCCCTGATCCAGGAGATCGCCCCCATGATCATGTCCACTCTCCGTCCCGGCTCCGCTCAGGCTGCGACATCGCCGCCATCCACGTACGGCACAATCGCCGCGCGAAATGCCGCATTCGTCCAGCTGCTCCCAATCATCCGCCGTCACGCGCGAATCCGACTCCGCCACCTCCGTTCAGCGGAACGCGAGGAGGCCATTGAGGAAGTCGTCGCCAGCGCCTTTGTGGCGTTTGCGCGACTGATTGTCCGGCGGCAGGGGCATCGCGCCTTCGCCACTCCGTTGGCCGAATTTGCCGTGAGGGGATTCCGCGCCGGACGGCGCGCGGCAGCCCGTCTCAATCGCCGGGACGTCACGTCGCGGTATTGTTTTGTCCAGACGGGCGTCCGGGTGCACAGCCTCGACCGCTGGAACGATCAGGCGCAGGCGTGGCAGGAAATCCTGATCGAAGACCGGCGGTTCCCACCGGCGGACACCGCGGCGGCGCGCCTGGACTTCGCCGCGTGGCTGACGACGTTGACCCGGCGGGATCGCCGCATG
>CAZWGW010000033.1:10750-19063 GCA_964633565.1 uncultured Planctomycetaceae bacterium | reverse complement strand
GCAGCGCACAGCGCCACCAGGCGCGGCCAGCAGCGGGGCATGCTGATCCTCGAAGGACGCGACTACGACGTGGGGCAGACGGTGCCGGTCCGCGCCCGCGTCCAAACCGCCCAGTTCCAGCCGCTGCCCGACGACACGATGACGATTGAAGTCTACGATCCCACCGGCAAGCCGATGGTCCCGGCGACGGTCCTCAAGCGGGACCAGAATCGTCCCGAGGAGTTTGTCGGCGACTTTCTGGCGGCCCTGCCGGGGCGCTACAAGCTGGAACTGGCCATCCCGGACTCGCGCGAGCGGACGGCGGCCGACATCAGCGTGACGCTCCCCGCGCTCGAGATGGCCGAACTGCGGCAGGACGTGCAGTCGCTGAAGAAACTGGTCGACGGCACCGGCGGCGAGTACCTGTCCCTGGAAGAGGCGGCGGAGAAACTCCCCCGGTTGCTGCCCAATCGGGGTCAGGAGATCATTATCGACCAGCAACTACGCGAGTTGTGGGACCGGCAATGGGTGCTGTTCCTGCTCGTGGCGCTGCTGGGGGCGGAATGGCTGACCCGCAAACTGCTGAAATTGGCCTGATTTTGTCGACCCCCGGCGGGGCAAAGGCGGTTATACTTTAGTCAATGGCACTAGGCGACTTGCAGCGAATGGATCAGTCCGCACCAGTTTCGCTTCGTCCTGAAATCCGCCGTGTCCTCGATGACCTGCGCGGCCGTGTCCGCCGGTATGTTCTGATCGAGGGGACCGCGATGGTGGTCGCGATCCTCTGCCTGCTCTTCTGGCTGAGTTTCTCGCTGGACGCGGTCCATTTTCAGGTCCGTAAACTGGAGTTGCCCGGCTGGCTGCGAACGGGGTTCAGTCTGACCGGAATCTGCCTGCTGGCGGCAGCCGCAGGCCTGTGGGTCCTGAGCCGCGTGCTGCGCAGTTTCCGCACCCGCGCGCTGGCACTGGTGCTCGAGAAGCGTTTCCCGCAACTCGGGGACCGGCTGATTACGGCCGTTGAACTGTCCGGTACGCACGATGCCCGGCACACGGAACTCGGCGGCGCAATGCTGCAGCACACGATCGAAGACGCCGCCGTGCAAGCGCGGGGCCTCAACCTCCGACAGGTGTTTGACCCCACGCCGTTGCGGCGCTGGCTGATCGGCGCCGGAGTGCTGGCCGTCTCCGTGGTCGGGTTCGGCGCTCTGAATGCGCAGGCCATGGAACGCTGGTTCAACGCCTTCGTTCTGCTGCGCGACGACTACTGGGAGCCGTACCGTCGCAGTGCGATGACGGTAAAGGTTGTGGTTCAGCCCGGCGACCGCCTCAAGGAATTTGATCCGAACGGGCAGTACAAGCACCCTCGTGGGGCGGACCTGACGCTGCTGGCGGAAGTCCCGGAAGGCCGCGTCGTCCCCGAAGACGTGACGCTGTATTTCCGGGCATTCGGCGGCGCGGGGGACAATCGCGGGAATGTCGCCATGTCCCGCATGTCGGAGCGGAGTTTCCGGCACACGCTGGGCCGCGTCATCGACCCGCACAATCTGTGGGTCATGGGGGGGGACTTCGTGAATCCCCGGCCCTATCGGGTGCTGATTGTCGATCCGCCGCGCATCGACCAGATCGTCCTGCGCTGCGACTACCCGGACTACACCGGGATGGACGCGTTCTCGGACAAGGACCAGGTCGTGCAGGGGACGCAGATTTCACTCCCCGTCGCGACCCGTTTTGAACTCCGGGCGAACACCAACAAGCAGCTGATCAGCGTGCAGGTCCGCTGCGAGCACTTCGACCTGAAGTTCGGGCTGAAGCGCAAGGACGGCGCACTGGTGGAGAAGCCGACAACGCTCACGATCCAGTCTGCGGACGAACCCGGCGCGCCGCCGCGCGGTGTCACCCTGCCGGCCGAACTGGGCCGGCAGTGGTTGAGCGCCGACCGGCAGTCGTTTGTCGTGCCGCTGGTGCTGGATACGAACGCAGCCGAAACGCTGGCGTCGCTGACCGCCGCCGATTTGCAGCAGGTCCCGTTGCCTCCCGATACGCAGGTGCAGATTTATCTCGAAGACGCCGACGACATTTTCAGTCCCGAACCGTCCCTGCTCACGATCAACGGGATCGTCGATCGCGAGCCAGTGGTCGAGACGCAGCGTCGCGGCGTCGGACCGTCGATCACGCGCATGGCCGAGATCCCCATCGAGGGGCGGATCTCGGACGACTACGGCGTGGCCACGGCCCGCTTCGGATACCGCATTGGCGACGCCGCCGAGTTTTCCGGGAGGCCGCTGGCGAAGCCCCCCCGCGGCGAGAAAGACTTCAGCCTGGGGCCCTCCGAAGGCGCGCGGATTGAGCGGTTCAACGTCCTGCCGCTGGAAATGCAGGTCGAGCAGAAATTGGCGTTGACGGTCTTTGCGGAGGATGGGGACAATCTGAACGGGCCCCATGTCAGTCACGGTGAAGTCTATGCGTTCACCATCGTGACGCCTGAGGAGTTGCTGGCCCAACTGTATGACAAGGAACTCAACCTCCGTCAGCGCTACGAACAGATCCGCCGGGAAGTGGCCGAGGTCCGCGACGACCTGGTGCTGCATCAGCAGCGATACGCCCAGGGACGACAACTGCGGGACGCCCCGCCGCCCGAAGCGGCCCGGGCGGAATGGCAGGAACAACTGCGGCAGATCGGCGTGGCGGTGGCGGCGTGTGCCGAACGGAGCCTGCACCTCGTCCGCAAGACCCACACCGAGTCGCGGTCGGTCGAGATCGGGTTCCGGGAAATCCGCGAGGAGATGGTCAATAACCGGGTTGACACCGCCACGGCGCTCCGCCGGATCGACGAAGGCGTCCTGCACCCCCTACACGACATCAATGAAACCGACTATCCTGTGGTGGACGAGCGGATCGGCCTGTTCCGGCTCGCCAACGAACGGGAGGCGGACCCCACGGCCGCCATCGACGAGGCCGTGTCGGCGATCGAGCAGATGCTGATCCGCATGGACCGCGTGCTGGCCCAGATGTCGCAGCGGAAAGACATCAACCAGATGATCAAGGACCTGCAGGCGATCCTCGACGGGCAGAAAAAACTCAAAGACGAGACTCAACAGGAACAGCAGCGGCGGTTTTTTGATCTGATCAAATAACCAAGGCGGGAGCCTGACAATGCTCAGAACGATTCGACTGTTTCGCTGGAGCACCCTGGCCCTGGTATGCGTCTCCACGTCGCTCTTCGCGCAGGGGGATGCGGCCCCCCCCGCGGACGCCTCACTGCCGGAACAGCCGGCCGCCGGTGAGCCGGCTTCTTCCGAGGCCGCGGACGGGCCGGTGCTCGGACAGCGCCAGCAGCAGCTGCAGCGCGATTTTGAGCGATTCGAGGAGAGCCTGTACAAGCTCAGCGAAGTCATGCGGTCCGCCGATCCGGACCTCGCCGATCTGCTGGCCCGCGCCCGCGGCCAAAGCCGCGAGCAGCGCATCCTGCAGCAGATGAAGGCCCTCTCCGACCTGCTCAACGAAGGGAACGAACTGGGTGAGGCGGTGGGCCGCCAGGAGGAGGTGATTACGAATCTCCAGGTGCTGCTCAAATTGCTGCAGAGCGAAGACGAACGGGATCGCCTGGCGCGCGAGATCGCACGGTACGAGGACCTCCTCAAGGACACCAACAGGATCATTGGCGCGCAGAAGGACGTGCGCGCCGACACCGAGCGGCGCGGCGACCCCGGAAAGCTCGAAGGGGACCAGAAGGGGGTCACGGACAAGGCGCAGGGCCTCGCCGACAAGATCGAGCGGCAGGACGCGGAACGCGCCGCCGAACAGCGGGCCTCCGGCAGCCCCGGTTCGCAGGGGCAGGACCAGCAGAGTCAGGAAGGGAGCGGTCAGCCGCAGGAAGGCCAGCCCTCCGATCAGCCCGGCTCAAAAGCAGGCGAGCCGGGAGAAAAACCCGAAGGGGAGCAGGGAGCGCCGAAGCCCGGTACGGAGGGAGAGCAGGAGCCAAAGGAAGGGACAAAGCCCAAGGAAGGTTCGCAGTCGAAGGAAGGCTCGCAGTCCAAAGAGGGATCCCAATCGCAGGACGGATCGCCCCAGGAAGGATCTCCGCAGGAAGGATCTCCGCAGGAGGGTTCACAGTCCCAGAGCGGTTCCCAGTCGCAGAAAGGCTCGCAGTCCCAGAAAGGGTCACAATCCCAGAGTGGCTCGCAGTCGCAGCAGGGGAGCCCGCAACAGCAGCAGCAACAGCAGGGATCGGAATCCGAGGGATCACAATCCCAGCAATCCGGCGGCGAGGAGCAGCAGTCCGACGAGCAGAATCAGACCCCCGGACGCGAGGACCTCGAGCGGGCCATCGAGGAGATGAACCAGGCGATCGAGGAACTCAAGAAGAAAAGCCACGATACCGCCTCCGACGAGCAGGATGAAGCACTGTCGCAGCTCGAGAAGCTGAAGGCCAAGCTGGAAGAAATCCTGCGGCAGTTGCGGGAAGAGGAGCGGGAACTGTTTCTGGCGATGTTGGAGGCCCGCTTCCAGAATATGCTCCGCCTGCAGCTCCAGATCAACGCCGAGACCGTGCGCCTCGACAAGGTGCCGGCCGAGGAGCGCGAATCGCGGCATGCCAGCAAAGCGACCGACCTGAGCCGCGACCAGCGCGACAACGCACTGGAGGCGGACCGCGCGCTGATCCTGCTGAAGGAAGAAGGCTCGTCGGTGGCATTCCCGGAGGCGGTCGAGCAGATGCGCGACAACATGGTCACGGTGGCCGGCCGGCTCGAGAAAGCCGACACCGGAGACACAACCCGGCTCATCGAACAGATCATCGTCGAAACACTGGACGAAATGATCCTGGCGCTGCAGCGCGAAATGGAGAAGATGAAACAGCAGCAGCAGCAACAGCAGCAGCAGCAACAGCAGGAACAGGACCCGCCGCTCGTCGACGTGCTGGCGGAGATGAAGATGATTCGCTCGCTGCAGAACCAGGTCAACCGCCTGACGAAGCAGGTCGGACTGGATGTGGAGGGGGAACAGGCGGCGGACGCCCCGTCGCTGCAGCTCCTCAACGACCTCTCGCTTCGCCAGCAGCGGATCCAGGAAGCCACCTACGACCTGTCAACCGGAAAGACGTCGCTCGGCCAGCAACTGCGGCAGGGGAATCAATAATCCCTCCCCCCCGCCTGATCCTGAACGCGAGGCCCGCCATGAAACTCACTCGGTGCTTGTTCCTCCTGCCGGGAGCGCTCGCGCTGATTTCGACGCAGCGCGTGCAGGCAGAGACGATCTTCGCCCCGCCATCGCTGGAGGCCGTGCGGCAGGCCACGCAGACCTGGCTTGCGTCGCGCGGCGCCGACGACGCGCTGCGGCAGGCCGCGGCCGAGGTCTGGAAGTTCGAGGAGGAGCAGCCCACGGCGGAGCAGCGGTTTGACGCCGTGCTGCGCACCTTCTATCTGGCCGACCCCGATGTGCGGGAACTGGTCGATGCCTGCGTGGCCGGCGACACGGCTCGGATGGCGCAGGGGTTTCCGATTCTGGAATCGGACGGCGGCACGCCGTTTTTCGTCCAGAACGTGCGTTACTTCTACGCCCGCTACCTCTCGGTGCTGACAATGTACGACGAGTCGCTGGAACTGTTCGGCCGGATCGACCCGGCCCAGGTCGCCGATCCCGCGGGGTGCCTGTTCTACAAGGCGGTCTGTGAGCACAGCCTGCTGCGGAAGGACGAGGGGCTGAAGACGATCGAGACGCTGCTCGCCAGCACGGAAGGCGTGCCGGTGCGGTATACGACTGTCGCGGAACTGATGAAACACGACCTGGAGGCGCTCCGTGCCAAGTCGCTCGACGAGGTCGCCCGGCAGATGCGCGACGTCGAGCGCCGGCTGGCGCTCGGCCGCGCCGGCGAACAGGTGCAGCGCGTCGAAGAGCGGATCATCACGACGCTGGACGAGATCATCGAGAAGCTCGAACAGCAGCAGGGGGGCGGCGGCGGGGGGGGCAACGGCCAGCCGCGCGGCAACCAGTCCTCCAGCCCGGCACAGGATTCCTATGTCGGCGGCGCGACCGCCCCCGGCGAAGTGGACAAGAAGGAGATTGGCCGCAAGGATGGCTGGGGCAACCTGCCCGACAAGGCCCAGGCCGCCGCGAAGAACATGATCAACCGTCAATTCCCGTTTCACTACCGCCAGGCGGTGGAAGAGTACCTGAAACGGATTGCCCAGCGCCCGGCCCCGTCGCGGGAATGAGTCGCCGCACGTCGCCGAATCCGCCTCAGATAGCGCACCACTGCCCGCATGACCTTCTCCACGGCCTGCCTGCTTTTCGGAACGCTTGTCGCAACGGCACCGGATGTCGAAGTAACCCTGCTCGACGGCCAGGGCCGCCGTGGGACGCTGGAGACGCTCTCCGGGACTGAACTCGTCCTGCGCACGGGCGAGGCAGCGTCGACGTATGCAGCCGCCGACCTGCTCGAACTGCGGTTCACCGGAGCAGCCGCGGAGGATTCGCTGGAGCAGCAGCGGCAGTTCGAAGTCCGGCTCGTGGACGGCACGATCCTGCGCTGCGCCGGATACGCGTCGACCTCGCGCACCGCCACGCTCAGCTCAGGAATCATCGGCGCACTCGAGCTGCCGCTGACACAGATTCGCAGCGTGCGTCTGGGGGAACTCGACTCCAGGGTCGGCGACGCCTGGGACGAACTCCGGACACGGGAGACGCGAAACGACCTGCTCGTGGTCCGCAAGGGCAACGCGCTCGATTTCGTCGGGGGTGTCGCTGCGGACATCACCGAACAGAGCGTCAAGATGCTCGTGAACAATCAGAATGCGGCAGTGCCGCGGGAGCGTGTGTTCGGCATCGTCTACCCGCGCCCTGTGCCGGCCCGCGAGCAGGCGGTGTGCGAGTTGGCGCTCGACAGCGGCGACCGCCTGCGGCTCACGGCCATCACGCTCACCGCGGACGAGGCGTCCGCTACGCTGGTCGCCGGCCCGCAGGTCACGGTCGCCGCGGCGCGAATCCGCGCCGTCGACTTCGGCCTCGGCCGCGTGAAGTATCTGGCCGACATGGCGGAAGCAGCGACTTACGAACCGGTCGGACTGATCACGTCCGAAGACGTCCAGAAACTCCGCAAGAACACGAATTCCCTGGGGGGCGCGCTGAAGGTGGGGAGGGCCACCTATTCGCGCGGCCTGTGGATCCACTCGGGGACCGTGATCAAGTACCGCCTCAATCGCGAATACCGGCGCTTGCAGGGGGTCGTCGGAATGGAACGCAGTTCGGACAGTTGCGCACGTCTTTCGCCCGCAGTGCACGTCACCATCCTGGGCGACGGCAAGGCGCTGCTGGAAGGGGACTTCACCTGGGCCGGAGAGCCGGCATCAATGGACCTTGACGTCGCCGGCATCCGGGACCTGGAGATCCGCGTGCAACCCGTCAACAAGGAGACGCTCGGCGCATGCGAGCACCTGGCAATCGCCGAGGCCCGCGCCATCAAATAGAGTCACACGTATGAGCATACTTCGATCGCGCATGGGCTATCTGCAATCTGCCGGTCCTCACATACTCGGGAAGGCGCGAGTCAAGTGGCATCGGCAGGTTTTAGTCCTTTCTCTGGCTTCCGCCGTTTGCCAGGCACCAAGCGCTCTCGCCGTCGACCAGTCCGTGCTCGACGCCCAGCAGCAGCGGATCGACGTCATCCAGCGCGTCGCCCCCGCGGTCGTCGCAATCTTCGCCCCCGGCGGGCAGGGGGGCGGTTCCGGCGTGCTCATTTCGCCGGACGGATACGCCGTCACCAATTTCCACGTTGTCCAGGGGATGGACGGCTTCATGAAATGCGGCCTCAACGACGGCAGGATCTACGACGCCGTCGTCGTCGGCATCGACCCGACCGGAGACGTCGCCGTAATCAAGCTGCTCGGCCGTGAGGACTTTCCGACAGCCCCCTTCGGAGACAGCGACCAGGTCCGCCTCGGCGACGGGTCCTACGCGATGGGCAATCCCTTCCTGCTGGCAACCGACTTCCAGCCGACGGTGACATACGGCATGGTGAGCGGCGTGCATCGTTACCAATACCCGGCCGGGACGTTTCTCGAATACACCGATTGCCTGCAGGTCGACACGTCGATCAATCCCGGCAACTCCGGCGGACCTCTGTTCAGCGAGCAGGGTGAACTGATCGGCATCAACGGTCGGATCTCGATCGAGAAACGCGGCCGCGTGAACGTCGGCGTCGGCTATGCGATTTCCAGCAACCAGGTGCAGAACTTTCTCGATCACCTGAAGAGCGGCCGCATCGTCGACCATGCGACGCTCGGCGCGACGGTCTCCAGTAACGACGACGGCGCGGTCGTCGTCGCGAATATTCTGGAA
>CAZWGW010000033.1:9453-10740 GCA_964633565.1 uncultured Planctomycetaceae bacterium | reverse complement strand
CGGGGATGAGATCGTCTCGTTCGCCGGCCGCCCGATCCGCAGCGTCAACCAGTTCAAGAACATCCTGGGGATCTATCCCAGGGGCTGGAAGCTGCCGCTCACTTATCGGCGCGAGGGGCAGAAACACGACGTTTACGTCCGATTGCGTGCGCTGCACCGCGCCGCCGAGCTTTCGCCCGATCGTCCCCGACGTCCCCCCGGCGAACCGCCCCCGGACCGGCGCGGCCCCGACGAGCCGGAACCCCGACCTCAACCCGGACCGCCGCTGCGGCCGCAGCGCGAGCGCCCCGCGCCGCCGGCGGAATATGCCGACATGT
Source organism: uncultured Planctomycetaceae bacterium (assembly GCA_964633565.1). GTDB lineage: Bacteria > Planctomycetota > Planctomycetia > Planctomycetales > Planctomycetaceae > CAZWGW01. The sequence continues at coordinate 10,423 of CAZWGW010000033.1, read as the reverse complement.
TCATCAAACGGTCCGGCTTCGCGAACTATTTCTTCAACCAGTTGGAGCGCGACCGCGTGATGGGGACGGTCCACGGTCTGGGTGATTTCTCCGGACTGGAGGGACTCTGGACGCTGAACGGGCGCACCCTCGATGGGCGCGAATTCCAGTTCAAGCTGGGGCGCGAGTCGGTCGCGGTCAAAATCGGCGCCGACGTCGCGGTGCAGGCGCTCGACACGGAATTCACGGACTCCCCACCCGGTTCCGGCGGCCTCCTCGCAGCGCTGCACGCCCTCAAGATGCTGTTGCTCGACCCCGAGGGGTACTTCTCTGAGTTCTATTATGTCGGGACCGAACCGCTCGACGGCAAGGGAGAACGAGTCGACGTCCTCACGACGTTCCGCAACCAGGTCACGAGCCGCTGGTATTTTGATCGCGGCAACGGGAGTTGGACCGGTTTCGACACGGCCGTGGCGGAGGACGTGGATGAGTGCGAGATCCGCATCGAGGCGCTCGGGAACTTCAGCGGCCGCACGCTCCCCGCAAAATTCATGGTCCAGCACGGTGAGCAACCGTTCGGGACGTTTGTCGTGGAGGAGGCCACGTTTGAGTAACGCATCGATGACTGGTTGCACCGGAGTGGATTGCAATTCGCGACCAGCAAATTGCAAATTGCAAACTGGCGTTCACCGGCCTGGCGATCCCATGCGCAGGCACATTTTGCAATTTTCAATTTTCATTTTGCATTTTGCAATCTTATTCCTCCTGCCGCGCCCCGCCGCGGCCCAGTCCGTCCAGGATGCCATCGCGTCCGTCCAGCCGCGCGTCGTCAAGATCTTCGGCGCCGGTGGGATCGCGAATCTCCACGCCTATGGCACCGGCTTTCTGGTGTCGCCGGAGGGGCACGTCGTAACGGTCTGGAGCCACGTCCTCGACGGCGACGTGGTGAACGTGGTCCTCAGCGACGGCCGCCGGTTCTACGGCAAGGTGC
>CAZWGW010000033.1:0-9443 GCA_964633565.1 uncultured Planctomycetaceae bacterium | reverse complement strand
GGAACCACAACTGGACCTGGCCGTCGTCAAGATCGACGCCGAGGACCTGCCGTATTTCAACCTGGCGGAAGCGGCCACCGCCGGACCCGGCGTGCGCGTGCTGGGCTTCACCAACATGTACAAGGTCGCCACCGGGGACGAGCCGGTCTCCGTACTGCACGGAGTGATTTCGGCGAGAACGAACCTGACGGCGCGCCGGGGCCGGTTTGAGGTCCCCTACAACGGGCCGGTCTACGTCGTCGACGCCATCACGAACAATCCCGGCTCGGCGGGGGGAGTGCTCACGGCGTATGACGGCCGCCTGCTGGGCATGCTCGGTCGCGAGCTGCGCAATGCCGAGAGCAACATCTGGATCAACTATGTGATTCCGATCCAGGAACTCCGCGCGACGATCGACGCGATCCGCACCGGAGATTTCTCGGCCCGCCCGGAGCCTCCTGCGGAAGACCGCGCGGCCCGGTATACGGCGCTCGACTTCGGCATTGTGCTGGTCCCCGATGTGATTTACCGCACCCCGGCCTACATTGACGGCATCATCCCGGGCTCCGCCGCCGACTCGGTCGACCTGCGGCCCGACGACCTGATCGTGTTCGTGAACAACGAGCTGGTGCAGTCGATCCGCACGCTGCAGGGGCAGCTCGGCCGGCTGCAGGCGGAGGACGACCTGACGCTGATTGTACGGCGCGGGAAGCAGCTTGTCTCGGCGACGATGCGCGTGCCGCGGAAGGAACCATGATCTGGCCGCCCACCGTCAGGACCCGTACAATAAATTGACCTGAATTGGCCCGTCGACATCTCGAGGGATGGGGACATGACACAACTCACGATCGATTCCTCCACTGTCACTGTTGAGCAGTTGCGGTCACTGTCAGGACCGACTCGATTGTGCGACGCGCACGGCCGCATCCTTGGCGAATTCTGGCCGCAAGAGACCGTAGATCCGGTCGGATTTGAGTGCCCCCTGTCGGAGGAGGAAATCCGGTGTCGGGAACAGGAGGCCGTGTCCCATAGCACCGCAGAGGTGCTGGAGAGATTGCGGGGCCTTTGATGTATGACGTGGGCTGGCGTCATTCTGCCGTGGACGACTTGACGCGGATCTGGACTGCTTCTGACTCGCCCACCCGGGACCGCCTGACGGACACGATTCAACGCGTCGAGGCCGCATTGCGGTATGCGCCGGCCAGAGTTGGTGAGTCCCGCGACGATGGGCGTCGCATTCTGATTGGCCCCCATTTGTGCTGGCTGTTCCGGGTTTCCGAGGAACTTCGACTCGTCGCCGTGCTTGCCGTCTGGCAGCCGCGCCGAAGACTTGCCTGATGCTGTTTAACTTCATCGCGCGACTGATGTTGGTCGCATAAATCCATTGTTCGCGAACACCGGATCTGATCCCATGCGACTGATTCGACATCCGAGCGCAGTGATTGTGTGCACGGTCTGCGGCTTCGTAACCAGCATTTGTCCGCCGATCGCGGCCCAGTCGCCCGCCCTTGAGGAACAGGCCTTCCAGCAGGCCGCCGCCCTCGCCGACCCCTCGATCGTCCGCATCGAGACGATCGGCGGCCTCGACGTCGTCGGCAACATCCTGACCGGCACCGGACCCACCACCGGCGTCGTCGTCTCCGAAGACGGCTATATCATGACCAGCTCGTTCAATTTCCTGTCCCGGCCCGCCTCAATCCTCGTTACGCTCCCCGACGGCCGGCGCTTCCCCGCGGACCTCATCGCCAGCGACAAGTCCAAGATGCTGACGCTGATCAAAATCGAGCAGTCCGGGATGACGCCCATCGCCGCTGCGCCGAAGAACGATTTCAAGGTCGGGCAATGGTCCATTGCGCTCGGGCGCACGTACGACAATACCTTCCCCAGCGTCAGCGTCGGGATTATCAGCGCTCTCAACCGCATCTGGGGCCGCGCCGTCCAGACCGACGCCAAGGTTTCGCCCGTGAACTACGGCGGCCCGCTCATCGACCTTCAGGGGCGTGCGATCGGAATCCTGGTCCCCCTCTCGCCGCAGGGGGTCGGGGAAGCCGCGGGGGTTGAATGGTACGACGGGGGGATCGGCTTTGCGATCCCGATGGAAGACGTCCTCGCCGTGCTTGACCGCCTCAAGGCCGGTGAGGAGCTGAAGCCCGGTCTCATGGGCGTCAGTTTCGAGGCGATGGGACCGCTCGCCGGCGCGGCGCGCATCGATCGCGTCCGTCCGCTGTCGCCGGCCGATGAAGCGGGGCTGCTGGTTGACGACGTCATTGTCGAGGCTGACGGCAAACCGATCGATCGCGTCCCGGCGCTGCAACACATCCTGGGGGCCAAATACGCGGGCGAATCTGTGGCCCTGGTCGTCAAGCGCGGCGACGACCGCCGCAACGTCACGCTCAAGCTCGTTGCCGAGCTCGTCCCTTACGAGTCCGCGTTCCTGGGGGTCCTCCCCGTCCGCGGACCGATCGGCGCGGCGGCGCAGGGTGTCGAAGTCCGCGACATCATTGCTGACTCGCCGGCGCAGGCCGCGGGGCTGGCGCGACGCGATATCATCACGGCGATCGGTGAGCAGCCGGTGACGGACGCCGCGACGCTGCTGGACCAGGTGAGCCGGCTGCCGCTTGCGCAGACAACGGCACTCACCATCCTGCGCGACGGACAATCGCAAACGGTCACGATTACGCCCGGACCAATTCCCGGGACGGTTCCGGTCGACGTCCCCACGGCGAATATTCCCGCGTGGACCCCGCCCGAAGGGACCGCCGCGACGCGCACCGGTCGCTTCAACGACATGCTCCCCGGCGGCGAGCAGGAGTTCTGGGCCTATGTACCCGAGCACTACAACCCGGATTACGGTTATGCCCTGGTGGTCTGGCTGCACCCGGCGGGAGACACGATGGAAGCGTCGCTGATGCGGCAGTGGCAGTCGCATTGCGACCGGCGCGGCATCATTCTCGCCGGCCCGAAGGCCGCCGATATCAGCGGCTGGACGCCTGGCGAGACCGACTTCGTGCGCGGCGTCGTGGAGCAACTGCAGACTCAATACAGCGTTGATCGCCAGCGCATCGTCGTACACGGCCACGGCGCCAGCGGACAATTTGCCTTCGACGTCGGTTTCAAACACCGCGACCTGTTCCGCGGCCTCGTCGTCGGATCGGCGCCGCTGCGGACGCCGCCGCCGGACAACGACCCGGATTTCCGCCAGCAGCTTTACCTGGTGTGCGGCGAAAAGGACCCGCTGCTGCCGGCCGTGACGCAGACGGCCCAGGGACTCCGGAACCTCAAGTTCCCCGTGACGTTCACCACGTTGTCCGGCGCCGGCGAGCAGTATCCCGACGACTCCGCGGTGGAAGAAATCATCCGCTGGATCGATGCACTGGACCGGATCTGACCGCAAAAGAATAGAAGCCGGCCGAACTTGTGTGTTCGGCCGGCTTCGTGCGGGGAGTGTGTGAGGTGGGTCTAAGGGGGGATTGTGGCCCTTTCTCAAGGGGCCGGAAGGTGTTCTCTCGTTCCGGGATCTGGGACCCCGTGGTGCTCTCTCTTTCACCGAAGAAAATGAATTGCACGGCGTGTGCCAATCGCATTGAGTCGCTGAAATGTGAGTCAACGGGGCGGCAGGAACGTCCGCGCCAGACGTGGTTTACGCAAAGCCGGAGTATTTCTCGCGCGATCCCGGCAGCTGTGAACGAGTGCCTGGCGGTTGCACATTTTACAACCGCCTGCCTGCTGAAATTGCAATTTGCTCACCCGCCGGAATGTGAACCTTGCGTGAAGGCTCGTGTCTCCCCGGCAGCAACGCCGACAGCCCGGCCTGGATGAGCGGGCGCGCTCGGGACGCCCCTGATCGCTTGTCACTTGAAAGCGCGTGTTGATGGGTGCCGCGGCGCGTCGTAGAATTGTCTTGAGCCGTGATCACGGCCGTCGGGCGAAACAACTCCTGAAAAACGGAAAACCACATTGCCAGATCCCAAACGCGAGGAATTGAAGGTCCAGACCAAACGGGTCGTGCTGGTCGCCGTTCTGGACCCCCGTGAGCCGTTCACGCGTGAGGAGGCACTCGACGAGATGCGCGGCCTGGTCAAGACCGCCGGCGCACTCGTGGTCGGCGAGTTGACCCAGAACCGCAGCGCCCCCGACGCCGCCACCTACATCGGCAAAGGGAAGCTCGCCGAACTGCGGCAGCTCATCGCCGACGAGCGGGCCGACATGATCGTCTTCGACAATTACCTCAGCCCCGCGCAGGGGAAGCGTCTCGACATCTTCGCCCGCCACGCGCGGACGCACGAGGCAAGGCTGCAGGTCGAGCTGGCCCAGTTGCTCTACATGCTGCCGCGACTCACGCGGATGTGGACGCACCTCGAGCGCATCGAGGGCGGCATCGGCAGCGGCCGCGGACCGGGCGAAAAGCAGCTCGAGACCGACCGTAGGCTGATCGACAAACGCATCGCCGAACTGCGGGACAAACTCCGCGAAGTCGAACGCCGCCGCAGCCGCGAAGTCGCCGGACGCCGGGAGTTCATGACGGTCTCCCTGGTCGGCTACACAAATGCCGGCAAGAGCACGCTGATGCACGCGCTGACGGGGGCCGACGTCTACATCGCCGACAAACTGTTCGCGACGCTCGACACGCGGACGCGCAAGTGGTCGATCGCGCACTGGGGGGACGTGCTGTTGAGCGATACGGTCGGGTTCATCCGCAACCTGCCGCATCATCTGATCGCCTCGTTCAGGTCGACGCTGGAAGAAGCCCGGCACGCCGACCTGTTGCTGCACGTTGTCGACGCCAGCCATCCGGACGCCGAACATCAGATCGCGACGGTCGATGAGGTGCTGAAGGAACTCGGAGTGGACAGCGTCGACCCGATCCTCGTTCTGAACAAGGCCGACGCGGTCGAGGACCGGTCGATCGTCGACGTCCTGCGGGCGCGGCATCCGGGGAGCGTGGCCGTCAGCGCCGCGCGGCGCACGGGCCTCGACCGCCTGTCTCAGGCGGTCGCCGAACGGCTGGCCGACGGATACCTGGAGGCACGCGTGGAAACCGGCGTGGGGAACGGCCGGCTGATCGCGTTCCTCGCCGAGCACGCCGACGTGCGCCGCACCGAGTATCAGGACAACCGCGTGACATTCGACTGCCGCATCGCGCGGCGGCTGGCGCAGTCACTCCCGGAGGAAGATACAACCGTCACACTTGTGAACGGCTCTGCCGACGGCGCAGCGCTTGTTCTGCCGCTGCATTGACGCGATTGTTGTCGGACTGCGCGGCGGACGTCACTTGGCAACCGACTGCCAGCGCAACGGCGGGCCGTCAAGTTGCTCTGTGTAGTGGTCCTTGAAGGCATAGAACTGATCGTCCGCGTGCTGCTGGGCCTCCATTGTGGCGGCGCCGAAGCGGACCGCGGTCTCCACGTTCCCCGCACCTCCGAGTTGCTCAAACAGCCTGAGCGCCTCCGCGACCTGCCGGTCCTGTCGGATGCGCTGCTCCAGGTCCTTCCGCTCCTTCGCGGCGTCCAGCGTCTCGTTGTGCGTCCAGACCGCTTCCCAGCGTCCGTCGGGCATCCGCGCGAGAAACGTCTGCTCGACAGTCACCTGCTTCTTTGCAAGGTCAGACGCCATGCGCGTGACGCGGCAACTGCGGACCCCCTCTCGTTCGGCTGCCTCCACGGCCGTTTCCCGCCACGACTTGCGCTTCGGCTTGTCCGCGCCGCCAGTCCCGAGCAGGTCCGCCAGATCGGCCCCCAGATTGCTGCCGAGCAGACCGTTCAGCAAATCCGGGCCAATCGCCGGTGCTGCGCCGGAATCGGTCCGCAACACCAGGTCGCCGGTCCCCTGGAACTCGACTCGCTTGCGGAAGGCATACTCGTACACCGCCTGACGCGCCGCCCACTCCCGGTCGCCCTGCATTGCGCCGCGCGGCAGGCGGTCTGCGAGGTCAACGGTCGTTGTCCGCCAATCGATCTTCCGCTCGTCGAGCCGCTCGGCCAGTTGCACAAACGTCTGCCGCTCGACCCCGTCCAGCCCCGCCTCCCACGCGGCCAGGCCCACCTGCCTGCGTTCGGGCGGCTGGGCAAATACGCGTCGGACACCCTCCGCCGGCAGGTCGACGATCAGGAACTCCGAAGGCTTCGCGTCCGGCTTTCCGACCGCAGCCGGCTGCTGTTCGAACGACTCCAGTTCCCGCTGCAGAATGGCCGACAGCTCGACATCGTTCTTCCGTTCCTCGAGCCAGGTTCTGATGCGCGTCGTCAGTTGACGTCGCGCTTCCTCACGCTGTTCCGCTTCCCGGGCATCCTGTTCATCGTGCAGGGCCTGGTCGTGCTGCTGCAGCCATTCGCGCCGGACGGCAATGGTTACGGCGCCGTCAGGTGCACGCGAGACAATGCTGCCGCGCACCTCCCGGCCCCCCTTGAGCGCGACGACATCGACGGCCAGCCGTGCGGCCGCTTCGCGTGTGGTCTCCGCTCCGGCAACAGATGAGAAACTTGCGACAGTGACGAGGAGAACGAGCGTCAGAATGAGGTACGGCATGCATATCGCCCTTTCGGCCGGCAATGACTCGCGGACCATACTCGATTCTACGCAACGGGTGCGGCAACCGGGAGGTCGAAAGCGTCATGCGCCGCCAGGACCATCGGCCGGCCGGTCATTTCAACGCATCTCGCAGCACCCGCAGCAGGCGCTCGACGTCCGCGCGTGTATTGTATCCGTGCAGTGCGATCCGCAGCCGGCCGGCGTGGGACATGATGTGGACCTGCTGTGCGTGCAGTTGCTTGTGAATCCGCTCCGCGTCGGGATGCCGGAACGCCATGATTCCCGCCAGGGAACACTCGTCCCGGGGCGTCAGCAGGTCGACGCCGAGTTTGACGAGTCCCGCCAGGCACTCCTGCACCAGCGGTTGCGCCGCCGCGTCGATGGCCGCCACCCCGACCGATTTGATGTAGGCCAGCCCCGCGCGAATTGCATACACGGCCGGGAGATTCGGCATTCCGACCGTGAAACTCGCCGCTCCCGACTTGCTGCGGGCCTCTTCAAACCGCCTTGGCCCGAAGGCATCCTCCAGGTTGAACCACCCCCCCGCTGGCACGGTCCACTCCCGCGCCCGTCGCGCGGGCACGCCGACCAGCCCTCCGCCGTGGCTGGCGAGGATCCATTTGTGCGTGCTGCTGACGATCAGGTCGGCGCCGCTCACGTCCAGCGGAATGCGCCCCAGCGCCTGTGTCACATCGACCGCGACGAGAGCATCCGAATGTCCGCGTACGGTTTCGACGACCGCCGGCAGCGAGAGGCGATAGCCGTTGAAGAAGCTGACGAGTGACACCGTGACGAGTCTCGTGCGACGCGACAGCAGTGACTGCAGGTCCTCCAGTCGCAGAGCCCCCCCCACCGACCTCCACACGCGCGCCGTGGCCGGACAACTTGGCTGCAGCCAGGGCGTCGCGCCTGCGGGAAAATCGAGGTCGTTAATGATGACTTCGTCCCCCGCACGCAGAGCGAGTGCCATCGCGGCGAGGTTGTACGCTTCCGACGAACAGGAGCAGATGCTGACTTCGTCGGCGGCCAGGCCGAAGAACTCAGCGACGAGTCCCTTCGCCGCGTTCCATTGCGCAAAGTGCCGTTCGCGGCCGTCCATCCCGAGCTGTTTGTCGGCGAAGTACTGCTCCAGCGCGGCACGGACTTCCAGCGGAGGGATGCCTTCCGCGGCCGTGTTGAGGTAGGTCATCCGGTCGAGGGAAGGGAACGATTGTCGTCGGGAGGATTCGGTGAGCATTTGCTGTTCTTTGTCGATCGGGCTGGGTCACGGAGTGACCCGCCTACTCTGGTGTCGTCAGACGTTTCAACTCCGCGTACACCGCGGGATCGTCCTGAGTGCCGTGAAACTCCAGCGGAAAGTATTGATTGACTTCGCTGTGCATGAAGCCCCATGATCCTCCGGCAGCGACGCTGGCCGCCGCGGCCCGGGCGGCTCCGGCACCCGTCTTGTCGTCCTCATTGCACACGATCGGCTTGCCGTACTTCTCCAGCACGGCGAATCGCTCCGGGATGTCCTCGACCGGCGTGCTGTTGAAGTGGATCAACAGAAAGTCTGCGGCCAGCGCCACCTTGTCATCTGTCCGTCCTCCGCCGAGACCGCTGGCCGAGACCAGGAGGCCCGGCGCGGTCTGTTTCGCAAGGCCGATCAATTCGGCCTCGCCGTCGTCGCTGCGCAGAATACGGTGGTCGAAACCGCCGTGCCAGAATTCGTTGGCGATTTCCAGCACCACGTTCGTGTATCCCCGGCGCTGAATCCAGCGGCACGTCTCGACGACGCCCCGGCGGACAGCATCCTGGTCCCGCAGCACCTGGTCCTGCCGCTGGTAGTAGCAGCCGAGGATCACGGCGACTCCCTGCCGGTCGCACGCTTCGATGACGCGGGCCACACGTGCGAGATACTCGGGCCGCAGCGATCCATCCGGTTCGAACGCCGAATTGAGCGCCCCCTCGTAGCCCGGCATGCCCCCCTGCAGGCAGAGCGTGAACGCCCGGACTCCGGCGGCGGCATAGTCCGGCAAAACCTTGAGGAACTGTGCGGTGTTCGCATCGGGATCGAAGTCGTCGCGGTTGCGGTCCTCAAATGTGCAGTTGACCATCCGGACGTTCATCAATCGCCCCTCGGCCGGGGCGCCGGGATACGTAACTTCGCCGTTGATCAACCAGCGGCGACCGTCGATGGAGATCCGCGTCTGCGGGTTGAAGTTGAGAGTTTCAGCGGCAGTCTCGTCGTCGTCAACGACGGCCGCCACCAGACGCCGCATCGCTTCGTTGACCTGGCTGTCAGCGCCGTGTGACGAGGCGTTGTCCCATCGCGCATCATTGTACGAGGCGACGATGTCGAGCCCCGGCATGACGAACATCGCACGGATACCGCCGTGACCAAACGCGCCGTACGCATCTTCCGGAGCGTCCGGCCAGTTCCGCTGGCCGTCTCGGTCAACGCCGTTGACCCACCACAGCCAACTGTAGCTGCCGAAATGGTCAGTCTGGTTGTCGGGCACCCGTTCGGAGCCAATGCTTCGCTGGCCCGGGATCATTTCCGCGGCGTCACGGCCCGCCCTTGGGAGTTCCGCCGGGAGCGGGCTGGAGACGGCCTGACGTGCAAGCTTGCGGCTGATGACCTGCCGGCCGTTCCAGTTCCCCTCGTGCAGGTAAAGCAATCCGAACCGGCAGAAGTCTCGCGGTGAAATGGCCAGGCGGCCCGCCCGGTTCCCTGTGCCGAACGCCATGAACGTGGGGCGGTCTTCGCACTGCAACACGTCGGTCAGCAGCGGATCGAGCACGCGCTCGTCGACCGAATCGTACGTCGCGCCGTACAGCTTTAGAAACAACGTATCCCAGAACAGGGCCATCTGGAAATCGTTGTAGCAGAACGCCGTCCCGGGCTTTTCCGTGACTTGATACGACGACGTCTGGTTGGCGAGATGCCGCCAGGT
>CAZWGW010000032.1:4733-19195 GCA_964633565.1 uncultured Planctomycetaceae bacterium | reverse complement strand
GGATGGATTGGTCACGTTGTGATAGCCGAACATGTTGCCGTAGAAGCCCCCCTCCCGCACCCAGTTGATGCGGTTCTTCGGGTTCCAGTGCCCCTCCTGATCTGTCACGACGAACGTGCCGTCGGGGTTGAGGCAGACGCCGTTGGCCGCCCGGAAGCCGGTGGCGAGGATGTCCGTACGCGATCCGTCGGGGCTGACCCGCAGCAATGTGCCGTGCTGCGGCACGACGGCAGGGAGCGCGTGCCGGGCCGATTTGGCGTAATAGAAGTTCCCCCGGTCGTCGACCTGCAACCCCATCGCAAACTCGTGGAAATGGTCGGTCACCTGCTGGTCGTTGTTGAAGCAGTCGTAGAAGTCCGCCTCGCCGTCGCCGTTCAGGTCGCGGAGGACGACGATCTGGTCGCGACAGGTGACGTAGATGTCGCCACGGACGATCTTGAGGCCGAGCGGCTGGAACAGGCCGCAGGCGATGCGGCGCCAGGTGAGGTAGCGGGTCGCGGCCTTGGTCGTGTTCACGGTGAGCGGAGACTCCCTCTCTCCCGAGTTTGACTTGACTTGGGAAGGGGACGTCGTCGGGGGAGAGGGTTGGGGTGAGGGGGCAACATTAGACGCGTTTGCACTCCCCCTCACCCCCGTCCCCTCTCCCCCGCAAGGCGGCGCATTTGCAAAAGTCGTCGGTTGCGGGGGAGAGGGGAGAAGGTGTGCTGCCGTTGACGACGGATTGTCAGGAAGTTGCGAGAGACCGGACACCAGCCACACGTCGCCGTCCCAGGAGCAGACGGCCATCCGGTCGGGGTCGTCGAAGAAGTCAAGCCCTGTGAGGCGGAGCTGTGCCAGCCAGGGGTTGTTGTCGGGGGGAGTCAGGACATCGACCGCGAAGGGGCCGTCGACATCGGCGATCACAGGCGTGGTTGTAAGTTGTTCGGGCCAGCGGGGGGGACCGCCGTGCGTGTACTGCGAAAGGTCCGGAGCAGGATCGTCGAACTGCGGTGGGTCAATCGCCGCCGCGGCGCCGGTGCGAGAGGTGATCCAGAGGATGAATCGGAGCGGAATTTCGCCCGGAGGGAGCGTCAGGAGCAGACGTGCACCGTCCGCGCGCCAACGTGCGCCGGGCACCTGGTTCGACAGGCCTGCATGGACGACTGAATCGGCGGACGGGGATGAGAATCGAACGAGTCCATGCGCTGCGGCCAGTTGCGCTCTCGCGTCCGGGTGGGTCGCGACCAGCAGCGTCAGTTCGCGATCGCGCGGACCAAGATGGAAGGACCGCGTGAAAACTGTCGGCGCGGGCTCCTGTGGCGTCCCGAGAATCGGCGTCGATTCGTTCAGCCCCGGCATTTCAAGCACTTCGGTTGTGCCGACGGTGTAGCTGATGATCGTCTTGTCGCCGTCCGCGTAGATGCCGCGGAATCGAGCCCATGCGGCCGGCAACGGGCCGTAGCGCCGGTTGTCGCGCCCCAGGACACGTTGATCGTCGGCAAAGGACCCGGTCCGCGGGTCGGCCCAGCCGGGACCGGTCGGGTTGGCGAATTGCACCTGTCCGACGATGCGCGGATGCACCTGGTGCATGCCGTTGAACTGAATGCCACGCCAGTCGATGAACCGTTCCTCCGACTTCGACGGGTCGGCCGTCCATCCGGCGGCGACGCGGAACGTGTCATGGTCGAAGATCATCCAGGCGTTGCCGCGCGAGACGCCGCCGGCGCCCGGATCGAGACGGACGGCGATCCCCTTGTACGCGAAGTTCGACCCATCCGAACCAATCTCGTACGTGTTGACGAGGCTCGGGCCATAATCCATGTTGACCCACGGCTCGATCACGGTCGGCTCGGGACCACGCGTGTCGCCGGGCGGCAGTCCCTGCAGATACGCGTCCGTCACGTCAAAAAACTGCGACGGGTTTCTGCGATGGAGGTACTCGGCGCGGATGTAATGCACGACGTCGTACTTCTGCTGCGGGACCATCCACGACTGCGGCACCATGAAGCCGAAGCCGCGGGTGAGCGTCTGGTACATCGCAAACGGGTCGTGTCCGTTTTTGAACCGGCCTTCGCCGAAGCGGAGCGCGGTCGGCAGCGAACCGGGACCGTTGTGATCGCCGTGGCAGTTGATACAGAGCCGCTTGTAGATCGCTTCCCCACGACGGAACGACTCGTTGTTCAGACCGCGGATCAGGCCGGCATGGTCGACGTGTGACTCGTACTCGGGGAGTTGCAGCGCGAACAATGCCGGGGGCGGCTGGAGTTCCCTGGCGCGGGCCGGTCCGCCGTCACGGATGTCGATCAGATAGCGGATGAGGTCGAGAAACTGCTGCCGGCTGGCAAGCTGATTGATCTGGCCGACAGGCATGACAGAGGTTTTCGCGACGGCACGGTCGTCGATGTCGTCCGCGGCAATACGGAGCAGGCGCGACGTGGAGGGATCACGGAGAGTGACGTGGTCGGCGGTGTCTTCCACGAGCAGGCCGGTGACCGTTGTGCCGGCCTTCGTCACGAGCGTCAGCGGCTCGAAGCCCTTGCGGATCGACTTTGAAGGACTCAGGACGGAATCGACGAGGTGCGCGTCGGTCGGAACCTCCGTCCAGACCGCGAGATTGGGACCGAGCGGCGCGGCGCTGTCGGCGTTGTCGCCTGGTGTGTGACATTTCGCACACGCCATCTGCGGCTGGTGGAAGACGATGGCGCCGCGTTTCGCGTCCCCCTGGTCCCGCGCCTCCACGGCGATGGCCTCCGGCGACTCCTGCTGGAGACGCTGCTCGAGCGTCTCGGCACCGGCCGGTCTTGCCGGAAGGAGGAGTGACACGAGCACAACCGCGGGGACAATGCGCGAAAAGTTCATGCTGCCGCCGGTCAAGTTTTGAGGGACTGCTGCCGAACTGAACTTTATCCGGTCGCGGAATTGATTACATCCCGTGTCCCCTGCCACAATGCGCCGGTCAGGAATTCCGGCGACATACGGCGGGGCTGCTCTGGTTCCCTCTCTGTCCTGTTGCCAACGGAAGCAATAGCGCAATGGTGGAACAATCAGCGACCCTCGCACTGCCGCTCGCAGACGAAGAGCCCCTGTGGCTGCCGTCGGAGCGCGCGAATCAGTTCACCCACGCGCTGGGGCTGGCCCTGAGTGTGGGGGGGGCTGGAGTGCTGCTGACCGTCGCGTGGAAGGGCGGCGATCCGCTCCGAATCGCGGGCTGCGCGGTCTATGCCGTCTCGCTCGTCGCCACGTACGCGGCGTCGACGCTGTCGCACTCGTTCGATGACCTGCGGCGGCGCAATTTCTATCGGATGCTCGACCAGATGTGCATCTTCCTGCTGGTCGTCGGCACGTACACGCCGTTCGGACTCGCGTTCGCCCTCGACGGCTGGTGGTGGCTGGTGCTGGCGGGGATGTGGATTTGTGCCGCCGGGGGCATCCTGGTGCGCTTGAGGAGCGGGACACGGAGCGTCTCGACGACGTTTTTTCTGGTCATGGGCTGGCTGCCGGTGCCGACGATCCTTCGCGTGTTTGAAGTCGGCCACCTGCCGGGGCTGGGCCTCGTCGTCGCGGGGGGGCTGGCCTACACCGGCGGGACGTGGTTCCTCGTGAACGACGGGCGGCGGCCGTACTACCACGCAGTGTGGCACCTGTGCACGATCGCCGGGAGTGCGTTGCACTTCCTGTACCTGCTGTGGTACGTGGCGGCGCCGGCGGCGTGAAGGGCAACATCTCCCGTAACACGGATTTCCAATCCGTGCGAGTCCTTGAGAGAACGTCCCGCTTGCGCACGGATTGAAAATCCGTGCTACGAACGGATCGCGCGTGAAACTTGCAATCCGCGCGGCAACCGGCTTGAATGCGGCGCGGGTGAAACTGTGTCCAGTTTTGCAAGGCGCCGTCATGAAGTCGTGTGCGATCCTGCTGTCGGCCACGGTCGTCTGTTCATCGTGTACCGAGGCGCCCCAAACGATCGACGCCGCCGCCGACCCGCCGGTCCGGACCGTGGATTCGAGCGTGAAGCATACGTCCCCGACGGCGCCGGTCGTCGAAGACTGGCCGGTATTTCTCGGCCCGCGGCACGACGGAACGTCGCTGGAGACCGGGCTGCTCGAGACATGGCCCGAGGCGGGACCGCCGCTGCTGTGGGAGAAGAGGATCGGAACGGGATACACCGCCCCGTCTGTGATGGGCGAGCGGCTGGTCGTGCATCATCGGCACGGCGACAGCGAGATCGTGGACTGCCTGAACGCCCTCACTGGCGCACCGATCTGGACGTACGAGTACCCCAGTCAGTTTGTCGACCCCTACGGTTACAACAACGGTCCGCGCTGCGCGCCGCTGCTCACGCAGACGCACTGTTATACGTTCGGCGCGGAAGGGAAGCTGCACTGTCTGACGCTCGACAAAGGGGAGAAAGTCTGGATGCGGGACGTGAAGTCCGACTTCAACGTTCCCGACGGTTTCTTCGGCGTGGGGGCGACGCCGATCCTTGAAGGCGGGAAGCTGATCGTTGCGGCCGGCGGACAGCCGAACTCGGGCGTCGTGGCGCTCGACCCGATGTCCGGCGAGACGCTCTGGCAGAACGTTGGCCAGTCGACCTGGGACGGGGCCGAGACAGGCTGGAGTTTCCCCCGCGTTTACGAGTGGCAGGGGGACGAAATGGTCGTGAGCTACTCGTCGCCGATCGCTGCAACAATCCACGGGAAGCGGCACGTTCTGTGTGTGATGCGGCAGGGACTGGTGTCGGTCGACCCGGAAACAGGGGCGGAAAACTTCCATTACTGGTTCTGCTCCCGCGACCGCGAATCGGTCAACGCCGCGCGGCCCGTCGTCGTGGACGATACGATCATGCTCTCGGCGGCCTACAAGGTGGGGGCCGTGCTGCTGAGAGTCGCCGCTGATGGCAAGTCGGTGTCGGAAATCTGGCGTGACGAGGAAAACCTCATGACCCACTGGTCGACGGCGATCCATCACGACGGCTTCTACTACGGCTTCAGCGGACGGCACGACTATGAGGCGATGCTGCGCTGCATCGATGCCGCCACGGGAAAGGTCGTCTGGGAGACGAGCGGGGCCGACCGGGACGGCGCGGATTTCCGGCGTGTAAACGACGGCGATCCCTACGACGACACGTTGTACGACACGGTGGCGCAGAAGGTCATCCCGAACCCGTTCTACGGTCGCGCCGCGGCCACCATGGCGGAAGGGAAGTTCATCGTTCTGTCCGAGTACGGCACACTGGCGCTCGTCAATGTGGATCACACTCGGTGGTCTGAAATCTGTCGGTTCAAGGTCCCTCGGATGCATTACCCCAGTTGGCCCGCACCGGTCCTGTCGCGGGGGCGGGTGTATCTGCGGTGCGAAGACTGGCTGGTGTGTTATGACCTGAGGGAATAGGTGGTTGGGTGGCTTGGTCGTCTGGTGGATGGTTCGAACATGAGAGCCAATGCGTAGAACATGTTTGATGCTGGCGCGGTTCTGCCTGTCGGCCTGGGTCGGGGCGGCGGCGCTGTTTGTCGTCAACGGCGTGCAGCAGGTCACGGAACCGGAGTTCGACTCAACCGTCAAGGCCCGATTGGCGCTGCTCAGGTTCCCCACATATTACGTGTTCGGGTTCGTGCTCGTCGGGCTGTCGCTGATCTGCCTGGCGATGCTCTGGCGTTCGAATCTGATGGCACGCGGGCGACAGGCGCTGGCGACGCTGCTGGTCGCCGGTTCCCTCGGCGTGATGGCGTACGATTACACGCAGGTCTACTCGCCGATGGCGCGGATGATTACGCTGCCGGGACAGGCCAGGCCGGCGGAATTCCACACGCTGCACCAGAGGTCGGAAATGGTGAACACGGTACACGTCGGGCTGTGCCTGGCGGCGGCGCTTGTCGTGTGCTGGCCGCGACGCGAAAAAACAGAAGAGCGCGAAGAACATGGGCGTCCAGTGTGACTTGATCATTGCCGATCTCTCTGAAGCTCAGTCAGTCGTTGCATCGGACGGCCCGGCTCAGGATTGGGACGGCTTCACATTCAACGGACTGCACAGCGTGCAACTGTGCACACTGCTGTCGCTCCTGGATTGCGGTGATCCATTGCAGCACTTCGACAGGTACCTGGACTCAATTTCCGTTGTCGCCGACGAGGCCGACGGTGCGCGCGTTGTCTGTGCGATTCAGCCGTCAGAGGTCAGTCAGCTCGCAACGATTGCGCCGATGGAGGACGACGAGTTCAAACAACTGGCAGCCGCCTGGAGCAGGACCAACGAATTCGACGGGTGGACCGCCGATGACGTGAATGAACTTTTGCGGCTGATTGGCGACCTGGCAGAAACCGCGGCGATTGAGAACAAATCGCTCTTGCTGTGGACGAGTCTGTAGCGATTCGGTGCTTCCCCGATCTGCTATAATTCGATTCCGAGCTAATCCTCATCGCAGTCGCATGGACCATGGAAACCCTCCTGCGAATCCTGGCGAATCCCTGGAAGCTCATGCTTCTGGGTTACATCTGGCACGTCCTCCGGTACGTGCTGATGGCCGGGTCCGCGTACCTCGTGTTCTACGTGCTGTTCCGGCGGCAGTTGCTGCGGCGCAAGATCCAGGCGATGTTTCCGCCGTTTTCGCAGATGCGGCGGGAGGTGCTGTACAGCCTGCTGTCGTTCGTGATGTTCGCCCTGACGGGCCTGCTTACGCTGGTCCTCTATCGCCTCGGCTGGTCGCGGTTGTACTTTGACATTTCGTCCCGCGGCTGGGCGTATTTCTGGTTCTCCACCCTGGCGCTGATCGTGCTGCACGACGCCTGGTTCTACTGGACGCACCGGCTGATGCACTGGCGGCCGCTGTTCCCGATTGTGCACCGCGTGCACCACCTGAGCCACAATCCGACTCCGTGGGCGTCGTTTGCGTTTCACCCGGTTGAGGCGCTGGTGCAGGCGATCTATTTCCCGCTGATCGCGATGGTCCTGCCGACGCACCCGCTGGCGGCGGGACTGTGGCTCTTCTACATGACGTTCATGAACGTCGCGGGGCATCTGGGGTACGAGTTCCTGCCCCGCGGGTTCGCGTCGCACCGGGTGTTCCGCTGGCACAACACGCCGCTGCACCACAACATGCACCACAGCCGCGTGCACTGCAATTTCGGGTTGTACTTCAACCTGTGGGACCGGCTGATGGGGACGAACCATCCGCAATATGAGGCGGAGTACGAGCGGTGCACACGACGTGGCGTAGCCGAATTCGCCGAGAATTCGGGTGTCGCAATGAAACGTGCGTGCGTCCCCCCACCCGAATTCCTGGCGAATTCGGCTACGGTCACTCACGCCGACGGCTGATTCCTGAGTCGCGCGTAGCGGGCCAGCGCCATCAGCGGGAAGTAGATTCGGTAATAGTGGTACTTGAGATAGAAGACCCGCGGGAAGCCGGTGCCGGTGAACTGATCTTCGTCCCACGTGCCGTCGGGTTGCTGCGTGCCGAGCAGGTAATCCACGCCGCGGCGGACGGCGGGCGCGTGGACTTCTCCGGCGGCCATCAGGCCCATCAGTGCCCAGGCAGTCTGCGACGCCGTCGCCGGCCCGGCGCCGCGCAGGAGTTGCTGATCGTAACTGAGCGCGGATTCGCCCCAGCCGCCGCTCGCCTGCTGCTGTTCCTTGAGCCAGCGCGCGGCCGCCTGCACACGCGGATCGCTGGCCGGGACGCCGATCTCGCGCAGCCCGACCAGCACCTGCCAGGTGCCATAGAGGTAGTTGACGCCCCAGCGCCCGTACCAGCAGTGATCCGGCTCCTGCTCCTGCCAGACGAACTGCAGCGCGCGGCCGATGGCGGGATGATCGCGGTCGACCCCCAACCGCCCGAACATTTCGAGCGTGCGGGCCGTGATGTCGGCCGTGGGCAGATCGATCATCGCGTTGTGGTCGGCAAACGGGACGCGGGTCAGCAGTTCGCGGTCGTTGTCGCGGTCGAACGCCCCCCAGCCTCCCCCTTTGCACTGCATGCCGAGCACCCAGTAGACAGCCCGGCCGATCGCCGACAGCATCGGCTGCATCTGGTCGATGTCCTGCCGGGCCTGTTGCGGGAAGTCCGTGCGGCCGGCGACGACGGCCGCCAGTTCGGCCGCATTGGTGTGCCCCTGCGGCCCGGTCGGCACGAGTGAGGCCGTCCAGAGGCGATGGCACTCTCCCGGCAGGCAGGCCGCGAGCGCCATCGTCACCATGATCGTGTCGTCAATGTCCGGATAGAACGCGTTGTTGAATTCGAAGAACCAGCCCCCGGGCTGGAGGTCCGGGTTGCGGACGGACCAGTCGCCGCGGCCGCGGACCTCCTTCGACAGGAGCCACTCCACGCCCCGCCGCACCTGAGGGGCACCCGCGGGGACCTCTGCCTCGCGGAGCGCGAGCAGCGTGATCGCCGTGTCCCACACGGGGGACTTGCAGGGTTCCAACCGCAACGCTCCGTCGTCGTCGCGGCGGAACAGGCGTTCGAGTTCCCCGAGGGCCGTTGTGACAAGCGGGGAATCGTCCGCGTGACCGAGGCACTTGAGCGCCACGACGCTCCAGATGATCGGCGGGAAGATCGCTCCCAGGCCGTCGCTGTCGGCGAGCCGCTCGATCATCCAGTCGGCCGCCAGTCGGATCGACCGCCGTCGCAGCGGCTTGATCCGCAGCCACTCGAGTCCCTTCCAACTGCGGTCGATGAATTGAAAGATCCGGTCCCACGGGAGCCAGGCGCGGCGTTTCATCGCGTCGAGCGAGGCACTGCGCGGCATGGTCACCGGCAGCGCTTCCGGAGACGCGTGAAACAACTCGCGGATCTGGTGCCGCTCGGGGAGCCGGCGCGCCGGCTGGAACGCCCACAGGAGGCTGAGTGGCACGAGGATTGTCCGCGACCAGGCGGACATTTCGTAGATGTTGAACGGCGCCCAGGCGGGCAGCAGCATCAGTTCCGGGGGGACGGCTGGACACTGCCGGTACGAGATGGCGCCGAGCAGCGCCATGTAATAACGGGTGAAACTGTTGACGTGCTCGGCCCCACCGGCGGCCAGGATGGCGGCCCGGGCCCGTTGCATGTATTCCGCGTCCGGGTCGTGCCCGGCAATTTTGAGGGCCCAGTATGCCTTGACCGAGCCGCTGACTTCCAGCGGTCCCCCGGGGAACAGTGACCAGCCGCCGTCGGGCAACTGCTTGTTGAGGATGTGCCGCGCCAGATCGCGGACGACGTCTGACTCCTCGCGGCGGAGGTACGCCAGCAACAGGGCGTACTCCGACTCAAGGATCGTATCGCCTTCGAGTTCTCCGACCCAGAAGCCGTCGGGGTGTTGTTGCTGGAGCAGCCAGTCGCGCGTGCGTTCAATGGCCAGCGACAGCGGTCCATCGAAGACGTTGGAGAAATCGGCCGGCTCCGCGGATGCACCGATTCCCTGTGGACCAGAAACGCCAGCCGCGCTGTATCGCTGCTGCAGCCGGTTGACGCCTGGATTCATTGCGAGTCCCTGACATGGACAAATGCCCGCCGGATGGCCGCGGATGGTAGACGCGGCTTGAGCGGGGCCGCAAGGTCAGTTCTCCCCCACTGCGACTGCTGCGGCATGCAATTCCGGACCGCTGGTCACGATCTCGAAGCCGAGGTCTGCGATCATCTGGTAGTCGGCCTCGGGGGGCTGTCCTTTCGTCGTGAGATAATCGCTGACGAACATCGAGTTGGCCGCATACAGCCCGAGCGCCTGCATTGAACGCAGGTTGACTTCACGCCCTCCCGCAATGCGGATTTCGGTCGCCGGATGTGCGAACCGCAGCAGACAGAGGACCTTGAGGCAATACCGCGGATCAAGTTCGTGCGTGTGTTCCAGCGGCGTGCCGTCGATCGCGTGCAGAAAGTTCACGGGGATTGAGGCGACGTTCAAGTTCTGCAGGTCGAGCACGCAATCGGCGACGTCCTCCCGCGTTTCGCCCATCCCGACGATCAGGCCGCTGCACAATTCCATCCCCGCGGCGCTGGCGACCCGCAGCGTTTCGATTCGGTCCTCATAGGTATGGGTCGTGCAGATCTCCTCATAATACCTGCGGCTGGTATTGAGGTTGTGGTTGATCCGGTCGACGCCGGCCGCAGCGAGACGCTGCGCCTGATCGCTGTTGAGCAATCCCAGGCAGGCGCAGATGTGCAACCCGAGTTCCGACTTGATCTCGCGTACGGCCGCGGCCACGTGTTCCACTTCCCGATCATTCGGTCCGCGACCGCTGGCGACGATACAGTAGGTGCGGGCCTGTGCGGCCTTGGCGCGGCGGGCGTCGTCGAGCAGCGCGGCCTGACTGGCAAAGCGGTAGCGCGGGATCTCAGCCGTGGACACGGCCGACTGCGAGCAGTAGCCGCAGTCCTCGGGACACAGACCGCTTTTGGCATTCTTCAGGTAGTAGAGGTGGACCTGCCGGCCGAACCAGCGGCGGCGCACCCGGAACGCCGCCGACAGGAGGTCGAGCAGTTGGTCGTCGTCGACCGCGAGCACGGAGAGCGCCTCGGCGCGGGTCAGACGCCGGCCGGCGAGTACAGCATCGGCCAGCGCAGGCCAGTGGCCGGCAGCGGAGCAGCCGTCAGTCACAGTCATCGGCGAATTCCTGTCGCGTCCGGCTTTCCGGCCGGACAGCGCGGGTTCCGTGCGGCACGGACTATTTCCTTTTCACGCTGCGCAGCGAATTCATCTCATCCCGGAATTCCTTGGCGGCGTCCGGATCGAGGTGCTTCGCGGCGGTTTCACGGACGACCCGGCACAGCCGCTTGATCCGGCTCTCTCCGACGCGGTCCTTGAACTGCCGCGCCGACTGGACGGCGGGCGTTTCAATGGCCGTGATCCGCTGTTCGATCTGCGCCAGGTCCGGGAGCGCGTTGAACTGTTTGACGTAATCGTCGACCTCGGTCCACTTGTCCGCCTCGGCCGCCTTGCGGGCTCGGGCCATCAGCACGCCACGCCGCGCCATGTTGTCGATCAACTCTCCCTCGATGAGCGAGAGCGCGCCTTCGACGTTGAGCCGGGCGGCGTCGTTGGGAGTATTCAGTTCCTGCTCCGGGATCAGGCCCGGGATGTAGGGGACCTGCGCCAGCACGGACTCGCCGCTGTGCACGAACAGATACCTCAGCGGCCGCTCGGAGTCGGCCTCCAGCGTCACCAGGCCGCGTCGATCGGACAGGATCCGCACGCGATCGGTCACGGGATCGTCGGCCGTCGGAATACGGTCCATGACGTCGACGCGAAACCCGGCCATGGGATTGAGCGGCTCCTTGCGCGGTGTCAGGCGAACCTCGGTCGCCGGCAACAGCGGTCGGGCGCGGATGGCCATCAGTTCCACGCGCCGCCGGCTGCCCGACAGCGGCATCTTGAAGGCCGACACGGTGGTCCCCGCGATGCGCGCCCGTTCGATGGAATCGACGCGGACGTAGGTCCAGTCGAGGTGCTGGATCTGCCGGACGTTGCGCTGCCGATCGAGATACCGCAGATAGGTCGTGAGATAGTCCCCGGGGCTGAACGGAGCGGCCTCCGGGTCGGCCGGCAGGAATTCGCCCGCGCGGACCAGCAGTTCAACCCGGTTCTCGTCGACCGCGGCGATCATCGCCACCGGCCGGAACACGCGCACGATCTGTTCCGACGCCACCTGTGCGACGAGCCGGCGGTCCATCGTCGAGCCGCCGACCACGGGGCCGGCGGTCTGGCTGCTCTTGTCCCATTCGCGCGCGAAGACATCGTACCGGCTCCCCTCGCGCGACACGCCGACGCTGAACACCTTGTCGTACGGTTCGGACAGCCAGCGCTCATTCAGCTCGGAGGGCGTCGTCCGCCCGATGGCGGAGCGGAGGGCGCTGGATGCCGCATCGTCCGCGGCAAGCGTGATGTTCCACATTTCCCCGAGCCGCGACCGGAGCCGGGCGCCGACCGTCTCGAGCAGCGCCTGGCGAAACGCGTCGTCGAGTTCGGCGTCGTGCTGGAAGCGGACGGAGACGAGCACGTCATATTGCCGCAGCTCGATCGGGATTTGTGCGGGAGCGGCGGGGGCCGGCGCAGGGGTGGTCGCAGCGCCGGCCGCCGTTGACGCCGGGGGGACGGGTGGTGTGGCGGGGGCCGCGCCGTTCGTCGCCTGGCCGCCTGTCGTTGTCGCCGCTCCGGTGTCCGTCGCTTCCTGGGCGATCGTGGCGGTGGAGACGCCGAGCGCAATCCCGGCGACCAGGGCGAGGCGCCTCAGCGGGCGATCGGTGGCGGTCGTCGGCACGGCGTTGTTCTCCTGATCGTCACTCGGCACGATACCACGCATTGACCGTCCAGTTGTCGACGTGCTGATAGCAGTGCAACGGAGTTTCGGGAAAGCCCTGGATGTTCTTGCGGACGATGAGATAACCGTCGACCTCCCACAACGGGATAAAGCGGACGTCGGCCGCGAGCGCTTCGTGCAGCCGCCGGGTCGCGTTCAGCGCCAGCGCCCAGTCGGAGGTGCGGTCCACCGAGACCAGTTTCTGCTTGAGCCAGTCGGGGAACGGGTTCAGATCGGACACCTGCGCCCGGTCCACCGCGGCCAGAAACGGCCACAACTCCACGGTCGGCTCCAGCATCTGCAGGGTGCGATAGTGCAGGTCCCACTCCACCGGGGGCGCGCCCTCGGCCGGCGGCTGGTCGATGATCTGCACTTCGACGCCGATCCGTTTCCACGTCCTGACCAGATCGGTCGCCGCCGCCCGCTCCACGGGACCGGGCGGGACGATCATCTTCAGGACCGGGACCGTGTTGTCCATTTGCCGGCCGGCGGCGAGGACCATCGCCAGGGCCGACGTCAGGTTGTACTCGTGCGGCGCGACATCCACACTGTTCGCCGGGCTGGCCGACGGGAACGGGCTGGTCGTGATCCGGCCGTGTTCGGCGGCCGGGTCGCGGAGCACCGTCTCCTTCAGGAGCCGGTCGCGGTCGATGGCGTACGCCAGGGCCCGCCGCATTTCGCGCACCCGCAGGCCGGGACTGCGTGGATTGAATTGAATCACGTGCGAGACGGGGACGGAGTACTTCTGGATGAAGTACTCTTTCTGGAAGTCGGTCTCCGCCTGGAGCCGCCGCACGATCCAGTCCGGGAGGTCCGGCAGCACGGAAACTTCCCCTTCCCGCAGCGCCTGCAGCGCCTTCTCGTGCGAGGCGTACCGCTGCTCGACGACCTCCGCCACGTGGTACTGCGGCAGCCCGTCCGGCTCGGCCAGCGCCCGCCGAAAGACGACGCGTTCGGCCTGGACGTCGACGGGAGCGAAGCCACCTGAGGGCGCAGCGGCCGCGCTGCCGTCGCCGCTCACGTCGGACAGGAGCGGCGCCGGCACCAGACTTTCGAGCAGCGGCTCCACGCGGGGCGGGACGCGGCTGAAACGCAGGGTCAGCGCGACCGGGGACTCGACCTGGATCGACTCAACGTAACTCGCCAGACGCTCATCATACTGTTCGCTGGCGGGGTCGATCCGCTGTTCGATCAGCGCAGCCACGGAAGGTGCGTCGAGCAGCGGCTGCGCTTCCCACGGCTGACGGAGTTGACGGAATGTCACCCGCATCACTCGTCCGAGGTCATAGGGTTCCCATTCTTCGAAGTACCGGGCGCGGTAGAAAATGCTGCCCCCCTTCACGCGCTCCAGCTCAAACAGTGGAGTGTGCATGAGGCGCTCCCCCCGGAGCTGGGCCGCGGTGGGCCAGGGGGAGGGGCTGATGTCGGTCGACAGGTCAACCACGCCGACGCGCAGGCGTTGATAGCGCTCCATCAGCGGCCTGATCCGCGGCAACAGATTCGGGGTCCGGGGCCAGAGTTCCGCGGCCTGCCGCGCCAGTTCCGCCGCCTCGGGATGCCGACCATCCCGCCGGGCCTGGTCCCCCTCCGACAACAGCATTTCCGTGCGCTGCGACATCTCCCCCGCATGCTTCTGGAACACGGCGTGCCCGGAAAACATCCGGTCCAGCCGCAGGAGAAAATACCGCGCCTGGCGGAAATCGCCGGCGGCGAGGGCGCGCGTGACGACCTGGTCGATCGCCTGTCCCATCTGGTCGGCCAGTCCGGGATACGTCGCCGCGCGGCCGTGCAACTCGGTGAATGCGACCAGGGCCGATTCGGGATTGCCGGCCGCAAGACGGATGCTGCCGTCGGCGAACAGCAGGTTGTCGTGCCGCTCCTTCAGGCCGGGCCACTCGGGCCGGTCCCGCTCCAGGCGCCACAGCAGCTCGAAACCGGTCTCGAGTTCACCGTCCCGCGCCAGTTGATCGATCCGCTGCAGAATCAGGTCTTCGTGGTGAATGATGCGGTCGATGCGCCGCAGTTCGAGTCGGTATTCCGGGTTCTCCATGTCGCCCGGGATGGTGATGACCAGGAACCCCAGTTCGACGATCTTCTGATTGATCTCCTCGATTTCCTCCTTGTTCTTCCCCGCGCGGCTGTCGTTGAGCGCCTTGATTTCCTGCTGGCGGAGGTTGAGGGTGTCCGGCCGGGGGACGATCGACTCGCATACGAT